>JAYUKJ010000614.1:0-11258 GCA_043764555.1 Saprospiraceae bacterium | reverse complement strand
AGTCAAAATAACCTTCTATCGTATAGTGTTTTTTATTCAAGGCTTCAATCACGACGTAAGCGTGGCCTGAATAACCGATTAAATAGATGGATTTTTTTTTAGACGCGGACACTGCTTGGTATGTTGACGATGGTTTCTTCTAAAAAGTGGGACACGGACAAATCGCCCGACGGGCAATCCTTAAACATCTCCAAAGTGTTCATCAAGCGCCAAATCGGTCGCGTCATGACGCCGTTTGCGTTAGAATATTCCAAGAAAGCGTCTCGATGATTTTTATTACTAAATTGTAAAGCGTTGAGCCAATAATTAGCCTTATTGCTGAGGGGTTCGCTGAGGTGTTGAACAAAATCAAAAGCTGCGAAAAAGTCTTGATAATGCGCCGCTGTCACGCGTTTATTCTCAATATAGGCGTCCAATTGCTCCAATTGCGCGCAAGCAAGTGCGGCATTCAAGTTCGGCATTCGGTAATTGTACCCAATTTCATCGTGGGCAAATTCCCATTTATGGGGCATTTTTGCCGTGGTTGTGATGTGTTTTGCGCGTTTTGCGAGGGCTTCGTCATTGGTAATAATCGCGCCGCCGCCGCCGCAAGTCACGGTTTTGTTGCCGTTGAAACTAAAAGTTGCAACCTTGCCAAAAGTGCCTGTATGTTGGCCTTTGTAGTAGCTGCCCAACGACTCTGCGGCATCTTCCACGACGGGAATATTATATTTATTGCAAATATCAACGATTTCATCAATCCGCGCCGAAAAACCGAACGTATGCATCGGTACGCACGCCGCAATGCGTCTGCCCGTTTCTTTGTTGTAGCAATATCCGTTTCTCATTTCGGCGACCGCCGCCAAACGCGTTTGTAAAGCGTCGGGTGACAAACCGAGCGTATCTTTGTCCACGTCAATAAAATGTGGAATTGCGCCTTCGTAGCTAATCGCATTTGCGGTCGCAATAAACGTTAAGGCTTGACTCAAAACCTCTTCATTGCGCTCAACGCCGACCAATTTTAAGGCAATATGCAGCGCGCAAGTGCCATTTACCAAGGCAATTGCGTATTTAGCGCCCGTAATTTCTACCATCATGTCCTCAAAACGATTGACGTATTTGCCAACGGATGAAACAAAAGTTGAATCTATGGCGTCTAAAACGTACTTCCTTTCGTTGCCAATAAACAAAGGTTCATGCAAAAAAATGGGCTTTTCAGGCGTTTTATACCAAGCTCTTATGTCTTGAATTATCGGTGCGTACATGGCGTTAGGTGGCTTTTTTACGTGTTTTGATGCGAAATTTGTTAAAAATAGCGTTTTATACTGAGGGGTCCTAATTTGGTTTTAGATTTGACAATTTTTTAATTGTTGTCAAATATTTAGAAAAATCAACCCGCTAATCCATAAATTCTTTCAATAATGTCAACGACTTTCATGCCTTCCAAAGCGTTTGTCGTAATGGTTCCTTCGCCCGTAATCACATCAACAATATTTTCATAAATGTAATGATGATTTGCCGCCGAACCTTTGTATGGTCCGTAGTCATTAGGTGGATTTGCTTCGGCAAGCGTCGGCATCACATAATCTTTGATGTGGCAATATTCCACTTCATTCATATACTGTCCACCAACTTTAACGGAGCCTTTTTCGGCAACAATCATGATGGAGCTTTCCAAGTTTTTGTCCCAAACGGCAGTCGAATAGTTCAAACTGCCCATGCCGCCATCAACGAAGTCGAAACTCACAAAACCCGAATCTTCAAAATCTGTCGTGGTTTTATGCGTGAAATCATTCAATTTTGCCTGAATATTCGTGATGTCGCCAAAGTACCAATACATCAAATCAATAAAATGCGAAAACTGCGTGAACAAAGTACCGCCGTCCAAGTCCTTCGTCCCGTGCCAACTTGTTGGTCGGCCTTGAGCGTCGGGTTTGTAATAACGGTCGTCTCGGTTCCAATAACAATTGATTTGAACCATATAAATCTTGCCCAATAAGCCTTTTTCTAAGACATCTTTCAACCATACAGAGGGCGGAGAATAGCGGTTTTGCATGACGCAGAAAACTTGTCTGTGTTTCTGCAAAGCCTTAAAAATCACGCGCTCGCAACCCGCTTTTGTCAAGGCCATCGGTTTCTCGATGATGATATGACAGCCGCGCTCTAAGGCCTTTAGGGCGTGTTCTTCGTGCAAACCGTTCGGCGAAGCGATGGCAATTGCGTCAATTTCTAAGTCTGACTCTAATAAATCATCAATTGAATTAAAAAATTGCGCTTCTGAATAAGCCGCTAAACCCAGTTTTTCATGCGGTTTTACGTCGCCCAAAGCGACTAATTCGCAGGCCGGGTTGCCCTGAATCATGCTCGCGTGACGTTTGCCAATGTAACCACAGCCGACGACGGCGAATTTTATTTTGTCTGATTTTTTCATTACAGTTTTGATACTTTTCCGTTTTCTAATTTATATTTTTCATTGCTTTCTGAACAAACGGCATACCCCTCAGTATCGAAGGCTAACCGATGCCCAAATTCGCTCATCCAACCCATTTGCCGCGCAGGATTGCCGACTAAAAGCGCGTAAGGCGCAACCGTTTTCGTCACAACCGAACCCGCGCCGATGAAGGCAAAAGCACCAATATCGTGTCCGCAAACAATCGTCGCATTTGCGCCAATACTTGCACCTTTTCCGACGTGCGTTTTGGCATATTGTCCTTTCCGATTGACGGCGCTTCTCGGGTTTGTTACGTTTGTAAAAACGCAAGAAGGACCTAAAAACACGTCATCATCGCACGTCACACCCGTATAAAGCGAGACATTGTTCTGAATTTTGACGTTGCTGCCCAAAACAACGTCTGGAGAAATCACGACATTTTGTCCAATATTACAATTTTTCCCCATTGTACAACCCGACATAATGTGGCTAAAATGCCAAATTTTAGTGCCGTCGCCAATCGTACAATTGTCGCTGATAATGGCTGTTTCGTGAGAAAAATAATTTTTATCTTGCATATGATAGTAATTTTGTATTTTGAACGGTAAAATGGCAGTAATTTACGCTCTATCAAAGTTAGATAGTACTTTATGCGAATGCGAATTTTTTAGAGCTTAATTCTTCGCATAAGTTATAGCCGTCCCAAATATAATCAAAAGCTAAAGCCTTGCCAACGGGGACAATTCTGTCAACTCCGCTACCCGCAGAAAGCGTTACAATGTCTTCTATATCTTGTTTCGTCAAGCCAAAATAGCTAATTGTTTGTACTTTAGTGTCGATAGATGTTCTAATAGCCTGTATTTTATTAATGTGTTTTACATAAAAATACCCACCACCGCAAGAATGTTCTAAAGCTATTTTGTCTGTCTCAACGAGGTACAGGGTCGTTGAATCTTTTTTAAAATTCTTGGTCGTATCATCCAAAACGTCGCTCACCAGTTGATTGAACTTCAACGACGCCAGTGACGCGTTGTCGCCGCTATACTCACTGTTGCTAATAAATTCTAATTGTGTATAGAAGTCATCTATAAATTGTTTATTATCAATTTTTTCGCCTAATAGAAAAATAGTTTGTGGGGAAGAACACCCTTTCTGGTCGAAAGTGTAAGCATCATTATAAAAATTTTTAGCAATATTTTTCTTCTGGTCGTCGGTCTGCTTCAAGTATTCGGCAGTCTTAAATAACGCTATCGAAATTCTATCAGAAAACACGATGTCTTTGGTACGTGGATTTGCATCCATGCTTTTAAAGATTTTAGCTGTATTGTCCCCGCCCCAAATTAAGCGTGCATTAGCGTGCTTTGCGAAAAACAAATTAATATCTGGTTGGTGTTCATATGAAACAATATTAATATATTTTGATATGAGGAGACTATCTGGCTCTGCTAATTCTTGATTGATTACGTCAAATAGAAAATTAATATATTCGTGGTCTAATCGATTCGATATGCGGAGTATATTTTTGTTGCCCATCAATAAAGAAATCATCAAAGAATAGACAAACATGGTATCAACATTGGCTGGGCAGACGTGAAAAACAATACCAATTGGGCTTAAAACGACGTTAGGCTGACTGCCAAGTTGCTTATTTTCATCTACGATTCTTTTTATATTTGTTTTTCTCAACCAATATCCTAAAGCTGTTAAAGCAGGAATTCGGCTGTATGCAGGATGGGTTAGTATCCTTTTTGATAGCCTATTGCTGAACTCAATAATCCGATTATCAAAAGGTTTTAAGTCAAAGGCTGAGTATTTCATAACACTCAATTCACTGGTTGCTAAAGTGGTTCTTGTCGGAGAAATTTGACGTATGTCCATGTATTAGTTTCTTCAGTTATTAGTTAACACATTACAAATATACAGATAGGGCTTTTTAATGTTTTTTGGAAATTGTACCTAACTTAAAGTTAGTATTTTATGCAAGAAAAAAGGACTCCTCAGTATTTAGCCTCTATTTCTTTATAAATGTGTCGCTGCAGCCTCTTAGTTCTGCTCTTTTTGCTCGACCGATGATTTTAAAGTACTTGCCATTCCAGCCCTTCTCTATATCTTCCCCCAAGACTACGCCTATATCTTCAGTCAAAATTGAGTGTCCTGGATAGCTTTTAGGTAGGACGCTGATGACTTGAACCAAACCTTCCGTCCCGTGTGGTTGTACGGATAAGTCTTTTGGATTTCGGATAATTACATCTGAAAAATTAGGGCAGTGTAGATGATTTTTTTCATTTTCTAAAAATACAGACCCAACTTGTTCCACCATTCCATAGAAATTATAGATATTTTTTAATCCGAATTTATCGAATAATGTTTTCTTAAATGTATCATTGTCTACGGCTATTTCTTGCAGTTTTTTCCATCCCCCCGAATGAATTAAAACTGCCTTACTCAAATCTATCTTTCTACCAAGGTCGGCTTGTACAAGGTATTGCCAAACCATAAATGTGAATCCAAATATCAATATCTTTTGCCCGTCGAATTGGTCAATGAAAGCATTTAATGCGTCTTTGTCGAGTTGGAAGTCTGTATCTAATACATATTGATGTTTTTTGCCGAATATGGACAAGCCTAAAATACCTGCACCACGCGCAGAAAACGACGCACGGTCTTTAATCACCGTTTGGCTGTCAACAATCATCATCGGCAAGCGCTCATTGCCCAAGGCATGAGACATAATCTTAGATAGAGCTAATGTTTGTAGATTAGCTGTTTCTTTATCTAGATAAATACGACTTGGTACTTGCCCTGTTGTACCACTCGAAGTTAAAACTTTAAATATACTATCCTCTTTAATGCTTTTTAAAGTATGCGTTTTGAAAAGGCTTACAGGCAAAAAGGGCATATCTTCTAATCTATCGGTATTATTTGCCAATGGGAATATTTGTTCCGATATTTTTTGGTATTCCGCGCTATTGAGCAGATGATGCTGATGCAATTTTTTCATCAAGTCCATCACCAGCGTATTTTTCATTTTTTTTTCTAAAGAAAATTGTGGAATATCGATATATTCTCTTAATGTCATTTTTAGCCTATCCGTTTTTTATAGCATTGTAATCAACTTTGCCGTTAGAGGTGAGTGGAATGTCAGTCAGTAAAATAACCTTAATTACTGAGGGGTGTATTTGTAACTTATCTTTTAGGAAAAATTTAATGTCGGCTTCTGTTACGTTGTTGCCCAATAGACCAATTAATAGTTTTTCGTCGTTTTCTGCCCAAACTACGAAAGTTTGTCCAATAAATTGATTTTTCAAGATCGATTCCACCTCATCGAGATTAGTCCGATTGCCAAATATTTTAGCAAAACGTTTCAAACGCCCCGTGATATAATAAAAGCCTTGATTGTCTTTCTCAGCGATATCGCCAGTTCTCAAGGCTGAGATCTGCTCGAAAATGGCTAAGTCCTGTTTATTAGCAGCATATCCACCGAATATATTTTTTCCTAAGTATATTAATTCACTTGTTTCTTTATCTATCTCAAATGCTCCGTTGGGAATGGGCATACCGATTGACTCTAATTTTTGAGTTAAATACTGAGGGGGCAGATAAGACATCCGTGCCGTAGCTTCGGTTTGTCCGTACATGACATAGAATGCTTTAGATTGATTGCTGAGATGTACACCGAAGGTCTCCACTAATTTTGAGTTAAGTTTACCGCCTGCCTGCGTCATGTAACGTAGTTTTGGGTAATCTTTTTTTAGAAAACCTATCCTATTGAGCATTTCGTACACAAAAGGGACGCCTGCCATGCTTGTATATCCCCATTTTTCAAAATCAGCCCAAAATTCTTTATTCATAACATCCTTATTTGTGCAGACAATCTTACCTCCTTTTAGGGAATTAGAAGTCAAAACAGATAGTCCGTAAGAATAGAAGATAGATAAGTTTAAAGGCGTAGTATCCGTATTTTCTATCGGTAAGTAAGTACTAATAGATTGTGCATTGGCAATGATATTCTCTTCTGATAGTTTAACAAACTTGGGGGAACCTGTTGTTCCAGATGTACTCAACAATACTTTTATTTTAGGATGAATAACTGTGTCATATCGTTTTTTACATTTAAAAAGCCGTTTATTACTTATGAAAGAGATTAAATCATACTGGTGAATTTCATGGCGTGTTGAGTCGTAAATATACTGAGGGGTATAGTTTTCTTCCAATTCTTTTTTTAAAAGGAGGTCTAATTTCGGATTTAGCAAAACAACTGCGTGGGGGCTATCCCAAAAAGACCAGAAGATTTCTATCGCGTCCAAAGAATTGTCGAGATACAAAAAAGCCAGACTTTTAGATTCTTCTACGTGAAAAAATGTAAAATCAATATCATTTATCGTTTTTGATGCCAAGGTTTCAGCATCAAAATAGATTAAAGATTTGTTTACTTTTATAAGGTCTATGAATTTCATATCAAAAATCCTCCGTCAACGCCAATGATTTGTCCTGTAACGTATGTTGATAAATCGGATACTAAATAAAGGGCAGTTTTGGCAATATCTTCTGGTTGCCCCATACGCCCCATGGCTATCATGGTCTTATTCTGTTCGTAAAATTTGGTGTCCATGCCTGCTGTCATATCCGTTTCGATAAAACCTGGGGCAATTGCGTTGACACGGATGTTAAAAGGGGCTAATTCCTTAGCCAACGATTTGCTGAAACCGATAACGGCGGCTTTTGACGAAGCATAAACAGTTTGCCCCTTATTACCATTTGTCCCGACGATAGAACTCAAATTAACAATGGAGCCTTGACGGTTTTTAACCATAAACTTAGCCGCTTGTTGCGCGATAAACATCGTTCCAAAGACATTTACGTTGTAAATTTCATGCATTAAACTTTCAGAAGCCATTGTCAACATAGCATCTTTCATAATACCTGCATTATTGAGTGCAGCGTCTAAAGAGACCTTCTGTGACCGCATTTGGGAAAAGACTTCTTTGACCTGTAACGCTTGACTCACATCGCACTGATAAATCCATATTTGAACAGGATATAGTGCTTCAATATCTTGCTTTAGGGACTTCAATTGGGTTTCATTGCGGGCTAATAGGATTAAATTAGCACCATTTTCAGCGAAAAGCATGGCACACGCTTTTCCAATACCGCGTGACGCACCCGTAATTAAAATCGTTTTGTTTTTTAACAACATGAGACTTTTATTTATAAATCTATACCGTACTTTTGAATGATTTCTTTAGCTTTAGCCACTGAACTCATATCAATAACGTCATCTGTATCGATTGAAATATCAAATGCATCTTCCAATTCCGCAATCAATACCATGTGCGAAATAGAGTCCCATTCGGGAATACTTTGGTATTGTAAAGTATCAACAACATCGCTTCTTTCGATTCCTAAAGCACTTGCAAAAGCGGTTTTTAATTTTGAATTATTAGACATATTTAGTAATTATTTAATTTAAAATTATAATTAATCTAAGTTTCGTGGAATAAACAACTAAAAATGACATGACTTTTTTTGATAATTAATTGTTTTTAATGCGCTAACAATTATTATTCAATCAAAAATCAATAGATTAGTCATGTCACATATTTTAAATACTGTAAAGCTCGAATTTGCCGATTATAAAGAAATTTTTTCTTACTACGTTATTGATGAATTTCTAAAAAATTGCGGTTATCATATTGAGACAAAACCCTCTGCCTCAGGTGTTTGTTCTAAATTATGCGATGCAGAAATAATATTTATTTATTTCATGTCATTTAGCAATTATGGTGGTAATTACTCTAAAGCAATGACCGCTTTATACAATGCTAGATTCATCAAAAATAAGCTAAGTAAAGGTCAATTCAGTAAGCGAATTTACGCTTTACAGACGTATATTTTCCAAATTTATTTACTTTTTAGCGAAATAGCGAAGCAAAATAATAAAAAATTCTCTTTGGATACTTTCCCGCTTGCAGTTTGTCACAATATTCGTATAAAACGTTGTAAATTAGTGAAAGGTGAAGCGCATCGCGGCTATAATTCATCTAAGCGCGTATACTTCTATGGTTTCAAAGTTCACATGATCACTGCGGCAGATGGAACAGTCACAGAATTTGAATTTTCTCCTGGTGCGCTTGAAGATTTAGCAGGTTATAATTTACTAAATTTTGATTTACCAAAAGGGTCTGGACTTAATATGGATAAAGCGTATAATTTTTATCTACAAGAGGATTTATTAGCCGAAAATGCAGAAATAGTACCAAATGTTATTAGAAAATCAAATTCTAAAAGATCTGACAATACCCCTGCTCAAAACTTTATAAAACAAGTAGAAAGAAGACATATAGAAACAAATATTAGTCTGATTGAACGGTATTTTTCTAAAAAAATTCACGTCACAAATGTACAAGGTTTATATTTTAAAATATTAGGTTTTATACTGGCTTACAATATGGAAACCTTTTTCAAAATATCAGTCGAAATTTTTAACTGATTGACAATCAATGTTTTATGTTTTGAATTTAATCGTGGTTTATTCCACGAAACTTAGATTAATTATTTAATTTTAAGATGCAGCTTTCAATCTTTTGAAATGACACGAGCAGGATTACCCATCACAGTGTGGCGTGCTTCTACGTCTTTTAGGACAACCGAGCCTATTCCAATCACGGCATTATCGCCAATTGTAACTTTGTTGATAATTGTTGAGGATGGTGCAATCCAGCAATTTTTCCCGATTTTGACACTTCCAGCAACTTGAGCTGTTCCAATTACTAAAGAGTTTTCGCCAACCTCCACGCCATGAGCAATATGCACTAAATTATCTATTTTAGCATTTTTCCGAATAAAAGTACTTCCTAAAACGGCTCTATCTATACACGTATTATTGCCAATTTCAACATAATCTTCTATGACGGCATTGCCAAGATGGGGTAGAGAGACATATAACCCATCTTCATTTTTTTCGTAACCAAAACCCACACCACCAATCGTATTGTTTGAACCAATAATGACGTGCGAACCAATATGCGTTCTTGGTTTCAAGACCGTGTTATGTCCAATTGAGGTACCATCACCAATCACACAATCAGCTTCAATGACAACATGATGACCTATGTAAAGATTCTGCCCAAGTTTGGCCGTTGGCGCGATGTAGGCAGTCGAGGCAATGCCTGTGTCACGTTGAGGAAGGAAAAATTCGGATAAGACTTGTTGGAATGCTAAGCGTGGATTGGAGCAAATAATATATGTACAATTAGGTCGGCAGTTCTCTTTATTGATTTCTGGGCAAATAATGACGCCTGCCTTAACTGATGCTAATTGGGCAATATTTTTCTTAGACACCCACATCAACACGGTTTTATCTGTGTTTAACGCTGTTAATTGTATTGGATTAGAGACATACGATGCTGCTCCTCCAAAAACTGCAAGAGGCTTTATAAAAGCAACAATACTACTAATTTCTATCATTTATTGATATGGCTCTTTTATGAATGTGTAAGTTACTGGTTGTTAATGGTTCGTTTTTTATTTTTAATCAAAAAATACTGAGAGGTCTTTTTTTTTGTTAAAAATGCATTAATAATTTTTCTGAAATCGTCTGTCCAATTGCAATCGAAGACGTAGCGGCTGGAGACGGTGCATTGCAGACATTGATAACGCCGTTTTTTTCATAAATTAAAAAATCATCAATCAAATTACCTTTAGAATCACAGGCTTGTGCGCGGACACCCGCACCGCCTTGAACAATATCGTCGCCTTGGATTTCGGGAATTAGACGTTGTAAAGCCTTGACAAAGGCGCGTTTTGAATAGGAACGGTACATTTCGTATAAGCCATCTTTCCAATATTTAAACGCCACTTTTTGGAAGCCTCTGAAACCGATGCTTTCAAAAAATTCTTTAAAATGAATATCGGTATTCGTATAACCTTCGCGCCGAAAAGCAAAAACGGCATTTGGACCCGCTTCAACACCGCCTTTTATCATGCGGGTAAAATGCACGCCGAGGAACGGAAAATCAGGATTCGGAACGGGATAAATGAGATTTTTAACGAGGTACTGTTTTTCTTTCTTGATGTCGTAGTATTCACCTCTGAAAGGGATAATTTGCAAATCCACATCGTCTGTCAATTTGGCAATTTTGTCGGAATATAAGCCTGCGCAATTGATAACCCATTTGGCTTCAAAATTAGCCGCATTTGTTTCAATGTAATTGACGCCGTTTTTCTGTTTGATGTCCACTACTTTGTGATTCAAATGTAGTTCACCGCCGTATTGAAGGAAAATATCGCGGTATTTTTTGGATACATCCACGTAGTCAATAATGCCCGTTTGCGGTACGAAAACGCCTGAAATGCCGCCACAATGCGGCTCTAAGTCTTTTATTTGCGCTTTATTTATTTTTTTAATGCCTTCTAATCCGTTGTCAATCCCGCGTTTATAAATATTTTCTAAACTAATAAGTTCTTTTTCCTCACAGGCAACAATCACCTTCCCGCAAAGGTCATATTCAATTCCGTGTGTTTGACAAAATGTTAGTAATTGGTCATAACCCGTTTTGCAATTAATGGCTTTTAAACTGTTCGGTTTGTAATAAATGCCCGAATGAATAACACCGCTATTATGCCCTGTTTGGTGTAAGGCGATGTCGTTTTCTTTCTCAAGAATGGCAATTTTAAGCTGCGGTTTCTGCTCAATCAATTTGTAAGCAGTTGCCAATCCAACTATACCTGCACCGATAATAACAACGTCGTAATTCTTCATATTTTTATTAAAAAACGGCTTTAAAATGCTTTTATACTGAGGGGTCCCTAAATTTAGATATGGGTCTAATTACAAGCGCCAATAGGT
>JAYUKJ010000613.1:0-3245 GCA_043764555.1 Saprospiraceae bacterium | reverse complement strand
CGGCTTACGGGATGTACAAAACGCGGGGTGCGACGGATATGCAAACCTATTTGCTCGGCACAAAAGACCTCAAATGGTGGACAATTGGCTTATCAATCATGGCGACGCAGGCGAGTGCCATTACTTTTCTTTCGACAACGGGGCAAGGCTACGAAGACGGGATGCGGTTTGCGCAATTCTACATCGGTTTGCCGATTGCGATGGTCATTTTGAGCGCTTTTTTTCTGCCGATTTATTACCGTCTGAACGTTATGACGGCTTACGAATATCTCGAACGGCGCTTCGATTTGCGCACGCGGACGCTCGCGGCGGGTCTGTTTTTGTTGCAACGCGGCATGGCGGCTGGTTTAACGATTTACGCGCCCGCCATCGTTTTGTCCGTGATTTTAGGTTGGAATTTGGGTTGGGTATGCTTCTTTTTGGGCATATTTGTCATTTTTTACACCGTTTTTGGCGGTGGCGAAGCCGTTAGCGTCACGCAACAGCAACAGATGATTGTCATTTTGGGCGGCTTAGTTGTCGCGTTTATCGTCATGATTTTCAAAATGCCCGAAGGTGTTCACTTGACGGATGCTTTGAATGTGGCGGGTAAATTGGGTAAAACAAATGTCATAAATTTTAAATTCGATTTGAGCGACCGCTACAACTTTTGGTCGGGTATTTTCGGCGGAACTTTTCTGTTTTTGAGCTATTTTGGCACCGATCAATCGCAAGTTCAACGGTATTTGTCGGGCAAAACCTTGTCCGAAAGCCGCTTGGGTTTGTTGTTCAACGGTGTTATTAAGCTGCCGATGCAGTTTTTGGTCTTGTTCGTTGGCGTGATGATGTTCGTTTTTTTTCAATTCAACAAGGCGCCAATTCACTTCAATCCCGAAAATTTGGCCGTCCTCCAGACCCCTCAGTATCAGCTTCAATTGGACGCTTTGGAAGCAAAACGCACCATCATTTTTGACGCTAAAAAGCTGGAAATCAACAACTTAATCACCGCTTCAAGAGCCGAAGACGGGGCAAGTATTGAGGCGTCGAAAACGAAAATTCAGGAATATCTTAAACAGGAAAACGGTGTGCGGACAGAAGCCAAAACGCTCATAAAAGCGGCCAATCCTAAAGCGGAAACTAAAGATACGGATTACGCTTTTATTAACTTTGTCATCCACAATTTGCCCATCGGCATCGTCGGATTATTGTTAGCCGTCATTTTTTCGGCAGCCATGTCTTCTACTTCCTCTGAAATCAACGCCCTTGCGACGACTTCCATCGTGGATATTTACCGCCGACAACTCAAACCGAACGAAACGGACGCGCATTATATGCACACTTCGCAATGGTTGACGGCGGGTTGGGGCGTTTTGTCGATGTCGTTTGCGGTTTTTGCGTCGCTTTTGGAAAATTTAATTGAAGCCGTCAACATCGTTGGGTCGTTGTTTTATGGCGCTATTCTCGGGTTGTTCATGGTCGCTTTTTTTATGAAAAAAATTGGCGCAAAGTCCGTTTTTGCCGCGGCGGTTGTGTCAGAATTGATTGTTATCACCATCTTTACGCTCGATAGATTGAACATTTTCAAGTTCGCTTATCTCTGGTTAAACCTCGTTGGCTGCGTTTTGGTCATGCTGTTTGCTTGGCTATTTCACCAATTATTTTTCAAAAATGAAAGCGTCAAAGCGCGTGAATTTGGCATTGTGGAGGACTAAAACACGTTTTATACTGAGGGGTCCTTATTTTACGCTAAAGGATTGATTTTAAACAAGTTGCAACTTTTGGAAAGATGAAAAATTTCCAAAAGTTAGAACTTAACACTTATCGCTAACGACTTATGGAACTATTTTATCTCCTCATCGGCGTCCTACTCGGCGCTATTTTATCGGCTTTGTTTTTCTACAACAAAAACGCGTCGAGCGGCGGTTTGATGTCGTTGAAGGACGTGTCGGACAGATTTGTTCCAAAAGAATTGGTTGTTGAACTCAATGAGCGTTTGAAAAATGAAACGTCGGAAAATGCGACTAATCAATTGACTATCATTGAATTAAACAAAGATTTAGCGTCGTTGGAACAAATAAATATTAACATTGAAGAAAAATTGGCGGTTCAAAAATCGGACTTGACCGACTTGCAAAATCGCTTTCAAACCGAATTTGAAAACGTCGCAAATCGGTTGTTGGAGGAGAAAAGCCACCGTTTTTCGATGCAGAATCAGCAACAAATCGGCGATATTTTGAACCCGTTGAAAGAGCGCATTCGTGAGTTTGAGCAGTCGGTTGAGCGCAAGTTTTTGGACGAAACCCGCGAGCGCTCGAGCTTGAAAACGGAGATTGAATCGTTGCAAAAAATGAATACGCAACTCAGCGCGGATGCCAACAATTTGGCGTCGGCACTGCGCGGAAATTCCAAAACGCAAGGCGATTGGGGCGAAATGCAGCTCGAAAAACTGCTCGAAAAGGCGGGTTTACTGAGGGGGGTGCATTACGAAGCGCAGGCAAGTTTTTCGGACGAATTGGGGCAACAGCGACGCCCCGATTTTATCATACAACTACCTGATAACAAACAACTTATACTTGATTCTAAAGTTTCATTGACGGCTTACGAACAATTTTTTAACAGCGAGGACCCCTCAGTAAAAACGCGTTTTTTGAAGCAACACATCGAGAGTTTACGGGCGCATTTTCGCGGATTGAGCGATAAAAATTACGTCGGTTTGACGGAGATAAATACGCCCGATTTTGTCATTATGTTCGTCCCGCTCGAAACGGCTTTTGGCGTAGCGATGCAAGAAGACAACGCGCTTTTCAACGACGCGCTCGATCGCAACGTGATTATCGTCACGCCGACGACGTTGCTCACGACGATGCGGACGGTGAGTTTTTTGTGGAAACAAGAAAATCAGAAAAAACACGTACTTGAAATTGCGCGGCAAAGCGGCTTGCTTTACGATAAATTTGTGGCTTTTATCGACGATTTAAAACAAATTGGTTTAAAACTTGACAACGCACAATCGGCTTACGGCGACGCGATGAACAAACTGAACGATTCTCGAAAATTCGGCGATACGCTCGTCGGCCGTGCCGAGAAAATCAGAGAATTAGGCGCTAAAGCATCGAAAATATTGCCTAAGGATTTGACAGGAGAATGAGGCTTAAAGTGGCGCGACCTTAAGGTCGCGTTACATTCACGACTAATTAATTTCTTAAAATAATTTTAAAAAATAACACCATGCCCAGCATTTTTACTCGAATAATTAATGGCGAAAT
>JAYUKJ010000612.1:0-3245 GCA_043764555.1 Saprospiraceae bacterium | reverse complement strand
GGCGGCGGTTGCTTTTGGTGCGTAGAAGCACCGTTTGACGAACTCAAAGGCGTGGTAAAAGTCGTGAGTGGCTACACGGGCGGCGCTGTTAAAAACCCGCTCGCGCCATGTCTTCTAACTACCTAACTACTTGTAAATCAACTTACTACACCCAAGCACGGGCGGCTCGCGAGGTTTTTCAAAACTGATACGTACTATTCAGTGCGTCTCCCGACGCGCGTAAGCGACCCCCTCAGTATTTTGATACAGAAAAACACTTTGTGATAATCGCCCAACAAAAATACCGTTTTTCGCTCAATGTCAAGCGAAAAACGGTATTTTTACTGAGGGGGTCTTTGGCATAGAAACGCGATGCATCGCGTTTCTATGGGAGCGTCAATGCGCCACCACTAATCGTTTGGTTTGCTTGAAATTGCCATTGCTAACACTCACGGTGTACACGCCGTTTTGCCAAGCCGTGACGTTGATGTCGAGTTTGCCCGTTTGCGTGTCGGGCAGTTGATAATTGGTTACTAATTGACCGATTTCGTTGAAAATATCCACTTTTATGGTGTTGGATTCTTTGAAATTGTAGCTTATTGTCACGTCATTGCTCACGGGATTTGGCGCGATGTCCCAGCCTATTCCTTTGAATGTCAAGGTGTTAGCGGCTTTATCCGAGTTTGTTAGTTCGTCCGTTTCTTGATTCGTTGGTACGGCGGTTTTATCGGCGGTCGTTGCCGCGGACTGCGTTCGACCGAGGGAATCCGTTGGGCGTTGACTCAAGTTTTGGACGTTAATGATGCTGTCGGGGCGGCGGATGCCGACTAAAGACGGCAGCATTCCTTTCAGTTTTGTACCAATCACTTGACGGATGGTGAAACACGGAATTTTCACTTTGTTCCCGTCCACGTACTGCTCTCGACCCGTTAGTTTTGGCAGCGTCACGCTGTCGGTGTTGTTTGTGGTGTGGACAATAATGACGGCGAGTGCACCCGCTTCTTGCGCATTATAGACCTGCGTGCTGATGTCGCACGTGGTGTTGATGTCCAACAAAGCCACTTTGTCTTTCACGTTTTTGGGGACTTTGGCGCATTGTCGCGTGGTTATCCACCGTTTTGGGAATTTATTGGCGGTGTCGCGTTGCGTGCCGATTTGCACAACGTTGATGGTGTCCAAAGACATCACCATTTCGGCGACAAAGTTTTTGTCGGGTTTGTTCTTTCCGAAGGGCATCGGATAAAGCATAAACCGTTGATTGTTGTTGTAAACCGACAAGACAACGGTGTCTTTTTTTTGCGCCGCCACAGTCGCTAAAACGACCAAGCTCAATACCAAACTCATTACATATTTTTTCATCTTATTCGTTTTAAAGTGTGAAAACAGCCGAAAGGAGACCCCTCAGTATTTTTGGGAAAAATGCCGACGTTGGGCGCGAAAACTGTTTTTAAATGATTGATTACCAATGATTTATAAACAGTTTTTGCGCGTCGGAGACGCCATAAATAGTACGTATCGGAATAAAATTCCTCACGAGCGCCGTTGTTCTTCGCACTCGGAAGTCAAAATTAAGACCTACTGCCAGCGGGCCTGCAAGCATCTAATTAACACTAATCTTGACATTAGTATCAAGCGGGAAAATAGATTTTGTCCACATATTAAATTCTATGTTCCCGTTTTGATGAAATTTTAATACTTTAGGTATTCCTATCTTATCAACATTGTGAATATTGGAAAATTGATAACTGGTTGTATCTAATTTAACCTCCATTATTCTTGTTTTAGGATTGACTACTTCAAGTTTATTAGATTCACTATTCCAACAAATGAAAATACCGTCCGCTTCCAGGTCTACTTGCGAAATATCAAGTTTTACATAATTTTCTGACGACATTTGACCATAATAAATATGCCTAATATTATCATGATCTATTATTGATATACACTTATTTGAGATAGGACTACATAATGTTACTTCCCTACTTTTACATGATAAAAACGTCATGATAAAAATAAAAGCTACATGAAATTGAACTGTTCGTCGCTTATTTACATTATTTTTAACCATTTACCTATTTATTTTAAAAATCAGCATGTTCTATTGTATTATTTTGAAATGGTCTGAAAGTACCATAATATGAATCAAGTCCTCTCAATTTCACACCCAATTTATATCCTATTTTTTGCGCTAATTGAGTAGGAACTCCCTCTTCAGCCCAACTAAGGTGTGTCCAAGAAAGTTGTTGCCAAGTCTGCAATCCGTCTGCTCCAAGCCTGTGTTGTGACCAAGATAATCCATTTCTACCAGAAACAATGCCCGCCCCAATGTTACCAAAATCTCTTGCTGAACCAATTTTTCCGCTATTCGTCACACTTCCTCTATACATATACTGCTCTCTTGTCATACCAGGTTCTCTTTGATCGATATTTTGAGTTTTAATATCTAAGGGTTCCCCACCTTTAGCATTGGAAGTATAATCTATTACTCCTATATCAGGTCTTACAATCTGGTTATCTATAAACGTTTGTCCCTCTCTTGAATTCATATCAATAACTGCTCCTACTACTGCTTCATTATTTTCATAAAAGAACGAATGACTCGTTAATGACTCACCAATTTTCGTACCTTTGCCACCCTTACCATCATCAACATAAACACCTTTGTCGTTATCATTAGGATCACCACCAGTAACAGTATATGTTCCTCCTCCATTGTCTGTTACAATAGTACTTTCAGTGGATTTTCCAGTCGGGTCAATATATTTAATCGGATTATTCATTGTATAGTTATAGGGTGACCAAGCATCGTATTTGCCTGCCAACGGGTCAACCGCCGTCCACCGCGCCAGCGCCGCATCATAAAACCTTGCCCCATAGTCATTCCAATCCAGCCCAAAATCTTGATTCAGCTCCTTGCCGTTGAATTGATACTTATTCGGGTTTTGTGCGCCGCCTGACCAATTACCTTCCATATTAAGCCCAAAAGGATAATAATTATTGACTTTCATTGGGTCAATATCAGCAGTTGTAATCAGTCCATCGTTGCCCACATCCTTGAAGGTCACCCGCGTATTGCCTAAATGGTCGCGAAGGACGTATTGATGCTGGAATTAGGATATGTAGGATTTTAAAGGATAAAAAAGGATAACAGACACCCGCTCACGCCGTTTACGTCTAAAATCCTTTCTTTATCCTTGTGCATCCGACACATCTTAATTCTAAAAACAGACCCCCTCAGTATTTTGGCACTAAATCCTTGAATAACA
>JAYUKJ010000611.1:0-3249 GCA_043764555.1 Saprospiraceae bacterium | reverse complement strand
CTTTTTGCGAGAAAATCGCGTTGTTGCTGTTCGTTATGCCCCAAGTCCAATTTGGCAATGAATACCAATTGCCCGATTCGCCGCGATAAACGTGCGCGCCTTGCCGATTGAGCGCAAAATTGTAATTTTCCACCGCTTTTGTCCATTGCAATTGAACGTCCGCGTTGCTCGAACCCGCCGTGCGCTTAATGTCCCACTGCGCATTTATCGGGAACGAACCGTTGAAAGGATAGTTAACCAACGGGCGCGCCGAAACGCTGAAATCGCTGCCGTAAGCCGTCAAAACGGCTGGTAAATAATCGTTATCCGTTCCAACGGGAAAAGTTGTCGCGCCTTGCACATTTTTAATCAGCAGCGTCCCATTTGACGAATAATTATTTTTGGTAATAAAATACGCATTGTCGCTAAAACCCGTCGGCGGACGCGCAACAATGAGAGTTTTGTCGGTCAAATCCATTTTGCCTTGCAGGAAATTAACCGTTCCGTTTTGCAAGTCAATATTGGCAGAACACTGAATTTTGTTCGGATTGTTGACGAAGATATTGCCTTTAATCGTGATTAAATTGTTGCTGTTATTGGCGGTTCCTAATTTTTGTTCCCCAACGCCCGTCAACTCAATATCACACTCGATGGGTACTTTTTCGCTCAGCAAAACGGCTTTAGAGAACGTCAGACGCCCACTTTTTACGGTCAAAACACCCACATCGGACTGTAAGGTTTCAAAAGTCATATTTGGATTCAACACGACTTTATTTTGCCGCGACGGATTGGGTAAATATTTCAAATAAAGGTCTTTAATGGTCGGTTGCTCGGTTTCAGATATAAAAAAATCGTTGGTTGTTCGTGCCGCAAAAGTGGATAAATTCTCATTGTTGCCAAACGACACGCCGTAGAAACTTTTAGCACCTTTTATTGACAAACCACCTTGGAAATAATGCGGATTAAAAATAATAATCAAGCCGCCCGAGTGGTTAAAACTCGCCGCATTGGTTACATCCAACAAGGCTTTATTGGCAGGAACGCTCAATTCGGGCGTGAAAGCGGCGCCGTCAATCATGATTTTTCCCGCCGACATTTCAAACGTTGACCCCGCGTTGAATGTCATATCGCCATAGACTTTAAATTGTGTATCAACATTTCCTGTAATGCGTAATCCCCCGTTAATCACGCAAGATGTGTTGCGAATGGCTCGGTAATCGGTATATAGGTCGCGACCGCCGACGGTGAAATTAGTTTCGCCAACGTTAAAAAAACCGTTAATTGTCAAACTGTCGCAATCCGCATAACCGCCGTAAGCGAACACATTCGTCCCGCTTTTAATCGTCACGACGTCGAGCGTTGAAGGCGCGCGTCCACCTTCCCAAATTCCGCCATCGTACCAGTTTCCAGAATATAAATTGCTCATAGTTTTTGCTTGAAGGCTAAGTGTTGCGCAGCCAAAAATGAGCAGAATAAGGCAAGTTTTTAGATTTCTCACTGAATAAATCATCCGTTTGTTTTTTTTAAATTATAAGTTTTAGTTAGACACGTTTGTTGTAATAATTACGAAGAGCATAAGCCGTTGGATGTGCTTAAATTAAGCATTTACAGTCATTTATTGACAAATCTATGAACATTGTTATAAGATTTCCTAACTTTTCACGCCTTTAAACACCCCGTAGCACATAAATAACAAAACTTGGTTAGAAAAGTCATGGCGTATAAAAGCTATGTACTCGTCGATTTTATAGAAAAAAAGGACCCCTCAGTATATTTAGTGAAAAAAGCCTATTTTTGCGTTTTAATGCCTTCGTTAATTGGAATTCATTCAATTTTTCATTAATAAAACATCTTATTCATGGCAACTTCTAACATATTCAAATCGCCTAAAATCACGAAACTTATCCGTTTTGATTGGTTCATGAAACATATGCTTAGAGATAAAAGCAATTTTGAGATTTTAGAAGGTTTTCTTTCGGAGTTGCTGAAAGAAGACATAAAAATCATTGAAATTATTGACGGAGAAGCCAATAAAAGCCATAAAAAAGATAAGTTTAATCGGGTTGATATTTTGGTCAAAACGGCGATAGATGAGCGTGTTATCATTGAAATTCAAAACAATACAGAGTTCGATTATTTGCAACGTATTCTATATGGTGCTTGTAAAACGATTGTGGAAAATATGCAAAGCGGCGATACTTATGACACCATCAAGAAAGTCATTTCTATTAGTATCGTTTATTTTCCAGTTGCCCAAGGCGGTGATTACGTGTATTTGGGACAAACCCAATTTAAGGGTATTCACCTCAATGACGTGTTGACATTGTTGCCCGAACAGCAAGAATTGTTCAATCGCCAAAGTTTGGAACAGTTATATCCTAATTTTTATTTGATAAAAGCGGGCGATTTTGAGGGTAAAGAAATGAAAGACACACTCGACGAGTGGATTTACTTCCTCAAAACGGGTGATGTCAAAGAAGGTTTTTCCGCAAAAGGTCTTGATAAAGCCAAAAAGAAACTCGACGTTGCCAAAATGATTGGTAAAAAAAGAAGAGAATATGCCGCCTACGAAGAGAGCTTGCACAGCGAAGCAAGTTGGAATATGCAGCAATTGTTAGACATCAAGCGCGCAGAGAAAAAAGCGATGGAAAAAGGCATGGCAAAAGGCATGGAAAAAGGCGAAGCTATTGGCGTGGCAAAAGGCGAAGCTATTGGCGTGGCAAAAGGCGAAGCTATTGGCGTGGCAAAAGGCGAAGCTATTGGCGTGGCAAAAGGCGAAGTTATTGGCGTGGCAAAAGGCGAAGTTATTGGCGAAGCGAGAGCTGAGGCAAGAAGTAGAGCGGTTTTTGTTTTGAGGTTGCATAAAAAAGGAAAGAACGCGGAAGAAATCTCTGATTTGACCGATATTTCTTTGGAAAAAGTCATTGAAATTATTTCTAATTTTAAGCAAAAATAATTTATCATCATCAATAATTACCATAAACATTTATGTCAAAACCAACGATTCTCATTTGCGGTGCCGCAGGACAAGTCGGCAATGAATTCCGCTTTTTAGCTTTTACGCATCCTCAATTTCATTTTCTTTTCTCGGATGTTGCAGAATTAGACATTACAAAACTGCAAAAAACGGTTGATTTTATGAAAAAGCATACCCCTCAGTATGTCGTCAATTGTGCGGCTTACACTGCCGTTGACCGTGCTGAAACGGATGCTAAATTGGCAACCAAAATCAACGTTAATGGCGCTCGAAATTTGGCAAAAGCTTGTCAA
>JAYUKJ010000610.1:0-3257 GCA_043764555.1 Saprospiraceae bacterium | reverse complement strand
GCAAATTAAGAATAAAGTTAGAACGTCTCTTTTGTTTACTACTGCAACATTTTTGATACGCACTCGTAAATAAGCAACAACAATTAATACACAAAACGGCAAACTGCTACTTTATCTTGATTGGGCAATAATTAATTAACACAAAAACAAAGCAATCATCTTTTAAAAAAAATAACGATTTATCGATGTTCGTCCATAAATGTACAGGTAGCAAAAGCGCTAATTGTCCATTAGAATTGTGCATTCTTAGTCCTTATTATTAACACAAAACAAAGCAATTCATCTCTCAATACAATAATCAATAATTAATTTAGAATTAATTAATCTGCAAATAGCAAGCTGCTAATTTCAGATTAAATAACTGTATTTTTTACATTAAAAATCGGCGTTTTTATTAAAAAAACGAGAAAATACTGAGGGGTCTCATTTTTTCATAAACCCTTGATTTCAAGATAGTTATGGTGTTTGAGCTGTCTAAGAAACGTCAAAATTTTCTTAAACGCCCTGCACTAATTTTTTTAATTTTTTATCAGTTAACACATACATCCGTAAGCACAATTATTTATTAAAAACACGAAAACTTATTAAGCACAATCATTATCCGTAAACTTTTAACCAGTATCTAAAAACTATGATTATGAAGAGAATCATCAGCTTCCTCCTCGCGCTCAGTTCTGTATTTATTGCCACTGCCCAGACACCGCAAGCCGTGTGTTATCAAGGCGTGGCGACCGACCAACAAGGTCGAGAACTCGTTAGCCAAAACATTAAAGTGCGTTTGTCCATCCTCAAAACGGCGGCTTCGGGCGGCGAAGAATGGGTTGAAACGCACGCCGTAACGACCGATGGATTCGGACTTTTCGATTTGCCGATTGGCACGGGAACGCGCACAGGCGGCGCGCAAACCGTGTTTTCCAATATAAAATGGGGCGCCGACAAGTATTTTTTGAAGGTCGAAATGGACATAACGGGCGGCAGTACCTACGTTTTGATGGGCGTCAATCAGCTCATTTCCGTGCCTTACGCCTTATATTCCGACAAAACGGGCGTAGCGGATTCTGCCGTTGCATCGTCAAGGTCGGTCACATCGTTGACGGCAATCACGGCGAGTACAGCCATAACTGCCAATTATTCCACAAATTCGGGGCGTTCGAACACGTCGGGACGCGCTGATACAGCAACTTTTGCTTTCCTCGCGGACAGTGCGCGCCGTGCGGGAACGGCATTTTATGCAACGAATGCGGGAAATGCTTTATATTCGACAACTTCGGGACGCGCTTTGACGGCGGGACGCTCGGACACTGCGCAATTTGCTTGGCTCGCCGACAGCGCAAGACGGGCCGCGACGGCAGGATATGCTACAAACGCAGGCAGTGCGCAGACGGCGGTGAATGCTCAAAATGCCGTAAACGCTCAAAATGCGGTGAACTCGCAGAATGCGGTTAATGCTCAAAATGCGGTGAATTCGCAGAATGCGGTCAATGCTCAAAATGCGGTGAATTCGCAGAATGCGGTTAATGCTCAAAATGCAGTGAATTCGCAGAATGCAGTGAATGCGCAAACGGCTCAAAATGCTGTAAATGCGCAAAACGCTCAAAATGCGGTGTTTTCCACGAATGCAGGACGTGCTTTGACGGCAGGACGCTCCGATACAGCGCAATATGCGTGGCTTGCCGACAGCGCGCGGCGGGCCGCAACGGCGGTTAACGCTCAGAATTCGGTCAATTCGCAGAACGCGGTGAATGCTCAAAACGCGGTCAATTCGCAGAACGCGGTGAATGCTCAAAGCGCGGTGAATGCCCAAAATGCGGTCAATTCGCAGAACGCAGTCAACGCTCAAAATGCGGTTAATTCGCAGAACGCAGTCAACGCTCAAAATGCGTTATCGGCTTTATTTGCTACAAATGCGGGGCGCGCAGCGACGTCAGGACGCTCAGATACGGCACAATTGGCGCTTCAAGCTTTGACGGCGCTTGACGATAACGACCGCAGCCCGACGAATGAGATTCAAACAATGTCTTATGACACGACGTCGCGGACGCTGAAATTGACAAAACCGAACGGACCACCTGATTTGGTGAATTTCAACGGCACACCGCTTGGCGCGGCGGGCGCTTCGATTGATTATCCTTATGGAATTTTGGGCGAAGCGGTTCTAATTACGTCAAACTATACCGTGCCTGCGGGCAAAACGCTTTTCATCAGTGCGGCGAACAATCCGATTATATTGAATGATGGTAGCCGATTGAACATTGAGCCGGGAATGCCGATTTTACCAACGGGAACGACGATTTCTACGTGTTTTTGCAGTGGTATTTTGGTAAAAACGGAATCTTACGCCGTGCCGATGGTATTAGATTTTGCGGCGTCAAACTTTGAATACGTCGTTCCGATGGGCAAAAGTTTTGTGATTAAAAGCGGTACAAACGACTCGCGTGATATGTCGTTCGTGATTGACGGAACAAATTATTCCTTTTACACGGGTTCGAGCGCGTCGCCAAGATTGGTCGTCATTCCCGAAGGAAAAAGAATGCGTAGAGGCTTGACAAACGTCGGTCTGAACTTTACAGTAACGGGTTATTTGTTGAACAAAACGCCTTAATGAGTTATGAGTTATGAGTTATGAATTATGAGTTATAAGTTATAAGTTATAAGTTATAAGTTATAAGTTATAAGTTATAAGTTATAAGTTATAAGTTATGAATTATGCAAGTTGTTGATAATCAATTATTTGTATGAGATTTAATTATCGTTCCAATCATTTTTTATGACACCGTTTATAACGCGTAAATGATTGATTTTTATTGAAAAAATGCTTTTATACTGAGGGATCCCTTTTTTTAAAAATTACCCCTTTTAATGTGCTTTAAAAAAAAGTAAAATGACCTTTAGGTCGTTTACGGTATTGCGTTTTTCACCGTTTAGACATTTCGCGACCTTAAGGTCGCGTTACGTCTAAGTAATTACAAAAAAATGAAAATTAGCATCGTTAAAGCCTCATTTAATTGTGTTTTAATCGCTTAGTAAACGATTTAATTAGCATTAATTTTAGACTGTTTTAATGTTTGTTTTCCCGTGGTTTTTTAAAGAAAATTAAACAGATTTTAAGCATTAATCGATGTAGAGTTTAAGGCTTAATACGTATTGATTTGCATTGATTTTAATGCTAATTATTTAATTAATTTTTTTAATTAACTAATTAAATTTAATAGCTTAATAAATCTAAAATCAAAGCTTTAGTAAGCGTTAATGAGTGT
>JAYUKJ010000609.1:0-3264 GCA_043764555.1 Saprospiraceae bacterium | reverse complement strand
CAAATGCTTCGCGCAAAGCGGGAATGCCGACGTAGCCTTGATAGGCGTGACTCGTCGGTTTTTGAGCTGTTTCAACGAGCGCATTTATTGTTTTCACTGAAGGTGGCAAATCAGGTGAGCCAATACCGAGATTGATGATGTTTTTCCCCGCCAAATTCAACGCCGCGATTTCTTTCAATTTTTTTGAAAAATAATATTCGTTGATGCTGTCAAGGCGACTTGCTGGTTTAATAGACATGATAATTTATTGATTTTCAATTATTTAGAACATAGAACGGACTTTTATCCGTGGATATTATTTGAAGTCTAACTTGCTTTTTTTAGTTTTAGCTGTAACCTTTTCCGTCATTTTTCCATCTTATTTTTGAGAACCGCGCAAGGTTTGAAAAAAGTAACTTTATTTAACTATTTTTTAACCTTAATTCTCAGATTTATCGTCATTAATTTGTAATTTTGTTCCATTAAATAACTAAACCCGTTATTGAAAATGAAATCTACGTCTTTCAAATCCGTTTTATTCGCCGTGCTCGCGCTTATTAGTTTGAGCTGCTTTATATACGTCAATACGACTTCACTCGACCGCACACTGCAGGTCGCAGGTGTCAATCAGCCAACCGTTGAAACGGTTAAAATGCCCGATTTGACTTTGGTTAAAAGCGTTTTAACACTCGTTCAGACGTTTTTTCCCGCAAAATAATTGCCTCAGAAAGGGCTAAAAAGCGACTGTTTCCACGTGAAGCAGTCGCTTTTTAGTTTTAAATACGCTTAAAAACGACCTGAAAAAATGATAGAAAATCAATCTTTAGAACAACATCCGTTTGGCGCTTTTTTACCATCCGATGTCCGCTATTTAGTCGTTGGCACGTTCCCTGGACGGCAATTTTCGCAACGTTCGGCAGCCGAAAACGAGACCGATTTGACCGCTTTTAGCTACGGCGGGCGCAACCAGTTTTGGCGCATTATGGAAAAAATATACGAGGTCGATTTGCCCAATCGGGCATCAAAACAAGTTATTTTCACGCAAAATGGCATCGGAATGATGGATTTAATCGCCGCTTGCCGTCGAAAGAAAAACTCGAATTTAGACACCGATTTGACCGATATTGTTTGGAACCGTCCCGCCTTTGAACACCTTTTTGGAACACAACAAATTGACGCTGTTTTCTGCACGGGCAAAGGCGTTGCGACCATTTTTAAAGGTTGGTTTCCCGATGTTAATTGTGTCGCATTGCCTTCGCCTTCCCCACTTTTTGCAGCGATGCGTTTTGAGGAAAAAGTCGCGTTTTATCAGAACGTTTTTCCGAAAAGGGACCCCTCAGTATAAGCACTAAAAAAGCGACAAATTGAAGCCAATTTGCCGCTTTTTTAAATTCCAAATTCCCAAGGATTCCAAATTCCAAAGTTACAATTTGGAATCCTTGGGGATTTGGAATCTTTTGGAATCCCTTATTTCCCTCCTTTCAAAGTCTTGAAATATTCCTCCACCAACTGTTTGTAATACGGTTTCAAAGACGGCGATACTTGGCGATATTGCTCAATTTCCGCGTTGCGTTTTTTGATGTATTCCTGCAATTGTGGCGGCATTTGCGCCTGTTTATCTCTGGCAGTATTGGCTTTGCGCTCGTCGTCTTCCTTGCGTTCGCGTTCCGCTTTTTCCGATTCTAATAGGCGTGTAACAATCTCATCTTGGCGTTTCATCGTCTCATTTGAGAGTTGCTTATTGACGAGTTCGGTCTCCGTTTTTTCCATCGCGTCAATCGCTTCTTGGAGTCCTTTGTCGCCTTTTCCGCGCTCTTGGAGTTCTTTTTGCTTCTTTTTCAAGGCATTACGCATGGCAGCTTGTTGTGCTGCCATTTGTGCAAATTCCTTACTCATGCCCGCACCGCCTTTGCCGCCACCGCCTTTTTTCATCTTTTCGAGCATATCTTTCATCTCCTTATTCACGCCCTTCTGCCCGTCGCTCATCTTGTCTTTCGGCTGTCCGTCTTTGCCACTGCCTTTTTTACCACCTGGTTTTTTACAACTGCCGCTACCCGACGATTGACTTTGCGATTCTTGCATATTTTGCATGGTTTCCGACAACATCAACGCCAAGTCATTGATGTTTTTCATGCTGCGTTGTTGCCAATCTTGACCTTCAAATTTCTTACGGTCTTCGAGTTTTTCCATCGCCGTTGCCATACCTTGCTTGATGTCCGTCACCTTGTCGGTCACGAACGTTTGAATCGCCGATTGTCGCGTCGCGAGTGCTTGCAACGAGTCTTCAATCATCGCAAAATCGCCTTGCAATTTCTTTTGTTGTTGCACCAATTTCACATAACGCGGCGTGTTTTCGGTTGCCGCGCCAAAATCCTTCATATTCGTTTCTTCGTCAAAAGAGAGCGTCACCAAATTTTCCAGCAACTGACGAATTGCGCGCATGTCTTCCTCATTTTGCTCCTGTTCGCCTTGTTCTTTAG
Organism: Saprospiraceae bacterium; assembly: GCA_043764555.1. Taxonomy (GTDB): domain Bacteria; phylum Bacteroidota; class Bacteroidia; order Chitinophagales; family Saprospiraceae; genus JAAFJT01. The sequence goes on along the minus strand of JAYUKJ010000609.1, from coordinate 805 downwards.
CTTGCTTCATCTTGTTGGCTTTGTTTTTCATTTTACTCGCCGCCGATTTCTGCTTTTTTGACGCCTTTGCGTTCTCTTTTTTATCCAATCCGTCCTTACTTTCCTCTTGGTCTTTCTTGATTTCTTTGTCTTCTTCCTTCGTATCAGGCGTTTTTTCAGGACGTTTCAACTCCTCATTTTTCTTCTCCATTTCGTCCTGCTTCTTCTCCAATTCGTTGAATTCCTTATTCAACTGCTCTTGCTCTTTCTTCAATTCCTCTTGCGATTTTTTCTCCCCTTCCGTATTTTCGGCTAATTTATCTTGTTTTTCAGCCAATTCTTCCAATTTTTCGATTTGTTCTTGAATCGCATTTTCTACTTCCATCCGCTTGAACAATTCCTCCATACGCTCCAATTCCTTCTGCATTTCTTCGTTCGAGAACTTCATTTCCTCCATTTTGTCGAGGGCTTGGTCTTTCTCCATTTTTTGCATCAACTCCTCCATCTGCTTCATCAAATCCTTCATTTCTGGATTCTTCAACTCTTCAAACATTTTTTGCAACTGCTCTTGTTTTTTCATCAATTGCTCGTCTTGCTTGTTGATTGACTCCTCTTTTTGGAGGTTTTCCTCAAAGTTTTTCTGCGCTTCTTGAATCTGTTTATCGAGTTCTTGCTGCCGTTTCATGAGTTCTTCGGCTTGCTTTTTCATCTGCCAATCCACGTCTTTTTGTTGCAACATTTTCTCGCGCAACTTCTGCAAATCTTCCTGAATTTTCTTCGTTTCTTTAACGGCTTTTTTCAAGTCTTCCTTGATTTCCTCGTTGTT
>JAYUKJ010000608.1:0-11358 GCA_043764555.1 Saprospiraceae bacterium | reverse complement strand
CCGAAATGCTCGAAATCTTCCCCGCGGAAAATATCAGCAAGCCTTACAATACAATTGAGTTATTAAAACGACTTGTAGATGATTCAGAATTAACGCTTTATAAAGAAAATTACGGCAAGACAATCGTTTGCGCGTACGCGCGGATTGACGGTTGGGCAGTTGGTATTGTGGCCAATCATCGGCAAGTTGTGAAATCGGCGAAGGGTGAAATGCAATTTGGCGGCGTCATTTATTCGGATTCAGCGGACAAAGCCACGCGGTTTATTATGAATTGCAATCAGAAAAAAATCCCGTTGGTCTTCTTTCACGATGTCACAGGATTTATGGTCGGTAGCCGTTCCGAACACGGCGGCATTATCAAAGACGGCGCTAAAATGGTGAACGCCGTAGCCAATTCGACCGTGCCAAAATTCTCAATTGTCATGGGCAACAGCTACGGGGCGGGCAACTACGCGATGTGCGGAAAGGCTTACGACCCGCGCTTGATTGTGGCGTGGCCGACGGCAAAAATCGCCGTTATGGGCGGCGCACAAGCCGCAAAAGTGTTGATGCAGATCCAAACGTCGTCGATGAAAGCGAAAGGAACGGTGCCGACGGCCGAAGAAGAAAAAAAGTTATACGACGACATCAAAGGGCGTTACGATAAGCAAACGACCCCACAGTATGCGGCGGCGCGGCTGTGGGTTGACGCGATTATTGACCCTTTGGACACACGCAAATGGATTTCGATGGGCATCGAAGCGGCGAACAATGCGCCCGTCGAGAAATTTAATGTCGGCGTGATTCAGGTGTAGCATTAAATTTTAGCCGTCAAAACGCGACTAATTTGAAGCGTTTTTTTTTAATTTTATACAGTCTTAAAGCAACGAAATTTTACGAAAGCATCGGTTATTGTTCAGAGAATTTGGAAAATAGGCCCCCTCAGTAAAAAGCCCTTTTTGGCGCCAAATTTCTCAAAACGTCTTATATTTGTCCTATGAAAAAGAAGCTACTACCAATCGGCAGACAATCTTTTCGCGATTTGCGCGAGAGTAACAGCATTTATGTTGACAAAACCCAACATATTTACAACCTATGTATGCACGAAAAAATGTATTTCATATCGCGTCCGCGGCGTTTCGGCAAGTCGCTTTTATTATCGACTTTGAAGGAATTGTTTTTGGGCAGCAAAGAACTTTTTGAAGACACTTGGATAGTGGACAAATGGGATTGGACGCAACGAAGCCCCGTAGTTTATATCTCTTTCTTAACCGTTTCTTACGAATATGACGGTTTAGCAGTAGGTATAAAACGTTATCTCATACAGTTATACAACGATTTTGGATTGACGCATGGAGAAGATTTAAGCATCAAAACGCTTTTTTTTGAATTGATAAAAAAACTACATGACCGAGACGGTAAAGTCGTGATTCTGATTGATGAATATGACAAACCGATTTTGGATTACATGGAATTTAATAAAATTGAGCAAGCCAAAGCCAATCAAGAGATTTTAGGTATTTTCTACGGTGCCTTGAAAGACGCCGACCCTTACATCCGTTTGTTGTTCATCACGGGTATTTCTAAATTTACCCGCGTGTCGCTGTTTTCTAAGTTGAATAATTTAAGCGATTTGACCATAAATCCGTATTATTCAACCATGTTAGGCTATACGCAGCAAGAATTGGAGCATTATTTTTCGGATTATATCGACATTAGCCAAACCGTTTTCCCGCATTATACGCGTCAAGAACTGTTGGATAAAGTGCGTTTGTGGTACAATGGTTACAGTTGGGACGGCAAAACACGGTTGTACAACCCGTTTGGGATTCTGTTATTTTTCGCCAATCAAGATTTTCAAAGTTTTTGGTTTCAATCGGGAACACCGACTTTTGTGGCTAAAAAGATGCTAAATGAAAGTTTTTTTCAGATAGAAAATGTGGAAACCAATATCAATTTTTTGAACCAATACAGCTTAGACAATCTTGAAATCACGTCTTTATTGTTCCAAGCGGGGTATTTGACGATAAAAGAAAAAGCGGAGGACGGCGATTTGATTTTAGGCTACCCAAATCAAGAAGTGAAGGAAGCGATGTACACTTTTTTGATGGACGACATGGGACACACTGCGCCCGGCGGCGGCGGCGGTGTAACGGTTAAACATCTGAAAAAAGCGTTTTTGAGCAACGATTTAGAGCGGGCTGAAACGATTTTAACCGCCCTGTTTGCGGGTTTGGCGTTCGACGTTTATACGCACCAAACGCAGAAGCAAGTGGAAGGTTTTTACCACGGCTTGATTCATATCTTGTTCAAATGCTTGGGTTTATATATGCAGAGTGAAGTGCATAACTCGAAAGGTCGCGCCGATTCTTTGGTCGAAACACCCACGCACGTTTATTTCCTTGAATTCAAATTGAACGGCGACGCGGCGGCGGCTTTGCAACAAATCAAAACCAAAAAATACGCCGCACCTTACGCGGCAGATGCCCGCATAAAAGTCGGCATCGGCATTAATTTCAACAGCAGTAACAAAGAAATGGACGTTTGGGAAATAGAGATTCTCTAAAATAGGACCCCTCAGTATTTCCCCCAATTTTCCACCCATTCTTCCTTTTGTCTTTCCGTCAAAAAAGTCCACGCCACAATGCGGCTGATTTTGTTGCCTTGCTGCATATTGATGGTGTTTATGTCTAAAGCATCGACTTGTTTCAGCGTAGCGTAAACACTTTTTAAGGTCGTTTCTTTGGAGACCAAAGTGGAATAAAAAAAGCACGACAAAGCGTATTGTTTGCTTTGATAAATAAGGTTTTTTATAAATTCTACTTCACCGCCTGCGCACCACAACTCATTGTTTTGTCCACCAAAATTTAAGACCATCTTGACGTCCTTTTTTTGCATCAAATTATTTAATTTTCGCTGCGTACTGCGTTGAGCCTCAGCATTTGACGCGTGAAAAGGCGGATTGCAGATGCTTGCGTCGATGCGTTCGTCTTTCTTTAGAATGCCGTTGATACTGTCTCTTTTATCGGTTTGTAAACGCAATTCGATGCAGCTTTCTAAGCCATTTAGCGCGATTATTTTCTCCGCTGATTCAATCGAAATCGGGTCAATATCCGACCCAATAAATGACCAACCATATTCTTTTTGCCCAATAATTGGATAAATGCAATTGGCACCAACGCCAATGTCCAAGCATTTAATGGACGCGCCAATCGGGATTTTTCCACCATTTTTATTGCTTAATAAATCGGCGATATAATGCACATAATCGGCGCGACTCGGAATTGGCGGGCATAAATAACCGTCGGGAATGTCCCAATTATCGATGCCGTAATGCTGCTTCAATAAGGCTTTGTTGAGCATTTTCACGGCTTCGGGATTAAAGAAATCAATGCTTTCGTTACCGTAATTATTGCGTTTTACGAAGGGTTTTAATTCGGAACAAGTGTTCGTCAATTGCGGAAAATCATAGCCTTCGCGGTGTTTGTTGCGCGGGTGCAACGTGGTTTTGCTGTCTTTTTTATTAGGCATGGCTGTCGTTTTGGCGTAAAAGTCGCTTTTTTTCGCGGAAATACTGAGGGGTCCTTATTCTTTTGCGCAACCGTTTTACTCGTAACAGCCGCTGTTCTATATAGAATGGTGGCTATTCCGTATAGAATGGTCGCTATTCTATACGGAACAGCGGCTATGGAAGATAGAAATACTGAGGGAGGTCTTGTTTTTAGAAGTAGGATTAAGGAAATTTAAAAAGGATTTAATAAGATTAGGCGCGTTCTCGCCTAATCCTATTAAATCCTTTTCAAATCCTTTTATATCCTACTTCAAGAAAGAAAAAAATGCTAAAAACGCTTTTTCTCTAACCTGAATGCGGTATTTTTAATTCTTTTTTAGTTAAAGTTTAAAAATAATTAGCAACTGTCAACCAAGCGTTTCTACATTGCATCATCAAAATTAAACATACAGATACAATCTATCACAAGGCATCATTAACTAAAAATACCGTTTGCAAATGACAATGTACAAAACTTTTAGCAGCACCTAAAACATACTTCATCTTTAAGACTTACAAAAAGTCCGCTTTCCTTTAACGCTTAATTATTGCTTAATTGCCGTGACGTGTGTCATAGACTTTAACCCCTTTGCACTTTTTAAAACTTATACAATCACGTTTTTTTAAAACTTAAACTTTGCCCACAATGATGAACTTTAACAATCAACCACAGCCTTTATCGCGCGCTTTTTTAAACAAAGCGCTTTCACGTTTACACGCAACGCAACGCAACGCAACGCAACGCAACGCAACGCAACGCAAATTTAAAAAGGACTCCTCAGTATAAATGCCTTTTTAGCTTTAAATTCTCCATTTTCTTCACAATTTTGCTGCTCAATTGTGCTGAACTTATGGCACAAGCCATTAACAGTACCATCAAAGACGTTGTTATGCCTTCGCCAAATGCGGCAAGTTTGGGTAAATACGGGGATATTCCTGTGAGTTACTATACGGGCGTGCCAAGCGTCGGGATTCCAATTCACACCGTTCGACAAGGAGCGATTAGCTTGCCTATTTCTTTAGATTACCACGCGGGCGGCGTCAAAGTGGGTGAACCCGCAAGTTGGGTGGGTCTTGGTTGGAGTTTGCAAGCGGGCGGCATGATTAGCCGAACGGTGCAAGGGAGAGCCGATGAGCGAAATAATTTAGGTTATATGAGTATCGGCCATAAACTTCGCTTGGACGGGACGGCTAATGAATGTTTTGTTCCAGCTGAAATTAATGGTATCAATTATACCAAGGAACAAATTGAGGGCGAACTAACATTTTTTAGGTTCGATGGAGAACCCGACATTTTTTCTTTTTCGATTGGTGGATATAGTGGTAAATTCTATATTGATGCTATCAACACAGCGGCAGGAGAAACGAAAGGGAAAGTTATTTTAGTTCCCAAACAAGACCTTCGCGTAGAGTATGATGTATTGACACTCGCCAATGGCCGGGTGACAGGAGCAGTTGACTGTTTGTATAAATTCACCGTCACAACGCCAAATGGCACTAAGTATGAGTTTGGTGATATTGGAGATGCTAATCCAGCCATCGAAATATCAAGACCTTTCAATTCATATGAGAATAGTTATGCTTCAGGGTGGTATTTGAAAAAAGTTACAGCTTCAGATGGTATAAATACCATTAACTTGAATTATACACCAGAAGTATATCAGTATGCTTACAGAACGTCCTATGGAATTAACACACCAACAAGTACCAATGGTTTGTATGACCAAAATCTGATTGACTTAGTAAATTCTTATCGTCTAAGCACCATATCTTCATCTATCGGAACAACCGTAGGTTCGGAAACAGTAACATTTGTTGCAGGCGGTGATCGAGATGATGTAAGTTGTACAAGTTTTGCAACGACAAAAGCAAAAAAATTGAGTGCTATTCAAATTCAAAATGGGGTATTTTGTAAGAAATTTACGTTGAACCAATCTTATTTCTACGATAATTCAGCTAATAAGTCAGGACAAGCAACCGATTATCGGTTGAAACTAAACAGCGTTCAAGAATCTAAATGCGATGGTGATTCAGCTATTGCACCCCATACTTTTATTTACAATGGTCAAACGGGCAATGAAAATTATTTGCCTAACCGCTTATCGTCTGCCATTGACCATTGGGGCTATGCCAACGGTGCAAGTAGTAATCCTAAAAAGGGCATCAATATTCCTTACACCAGATTAAAATACCACGATCCTTTATTTAACAACAACTTTGATGTCTCAGAAGGTGAATCGAATCGGGAGACAAATGAAGATTCCATGAAATTGGGAACGATTAGGCAAATACAGTATCCGACGGGCGGCACAACGACTTTTGACCTTGAAGCCAATACTTATTGGGATACTGATGGGGTCAAAAAATTAGTAGATGACGGCATTTTATCAAGAATAGGTATTTGTTCTAATTCTACCGAACCAATGCCTCATAGACTATCAGGTGCAACGGGTTTGACGCGGACTTTCAATAGTGAGTTAGACGATATGTTTTATGAAGTGACTTACAACGGCGGTAAGCCCATTCCATCTGCGCCTGGTTCTTGCGAAGAAATTACCAACGCCACAATATTTGTTTTTGTTGGAAATAGTGTAACACCGCTTGCGTGTAGTCCCTCTTTTAGTTCAAGTACTTACACACCTCAGTCGTTTTCTAAAGGAAAATTGTTAGAACTGTTCCCATGCTTGCAAATGGGCGTTGATTACTTTTTCGCTATTAGTGTGCGTAATATGTCTGTGACATTTAATTTCAAGAGGCAGGTCGTAGTCCAACCTGGCATCAATCGGAAAGTGGGTGGCTTACGTATCAAAAGCATTAAATCAAACGATGGCATAAGCACAGCTAATGACGTCACCAAAACTTATAAGTACGTGTCGGGTGGCGTCGGTGGGCCAAATATGTCAAGTGGTAAACTGTACAACAAACCCCTTTATGGGTACAAGGCTGCGGCAAGAGCTATTACTAACCCATGCAGTATTTGGCAGGGTTCTGCACCTGCAACCCATTATTGGGTGGAATCATCCATTGCGCCGCTTGGTGGTTTTGAAGGCAATCATATTGGTTACAGTTTAGTGCAAGAATATTACAATGCCAACGGGACGGGTTACTATACCAATTATCAATACCACGTAGAAGCTGCTGAACCTATATTAGATTTACCACTTACCCCGCTTCAACCGCGCATCAGCTCGGGCGAATTGGAAGTAAAAACGCATTGGGATAATGATAATTTGGAAAAAGTGGCTGAAGAAATAAACACAGCTAAAGCAGACACCGACGATAAAAGTTATGGTGAGTTTTTCAAATGTGTTGGTTACAACAAAGGCGTGAATACACATCCGGTTTCATATAAAAAATTCTACCAAATCCGCAACCGTCCTTACCGTTTGAGCAAAGTGGAATCGTGGAATGATGGCATTAAATCAGAAACAAATTATACGTACGATGCGCAAAATCGTTTCTACGCCCCGACCGAAGTTACCACAACAAATAGCGACGGAAAAATTGTAAAAACGAAAACCTATTACGCGCACAATGCACCAAGCAGTCACCCAAACAATGGCTTTCAAAGAGCCGTCTTGGTTAATAAATTTATGATTGGCATTCCGCTACAAACCGAGCAGTTTGTCAATAACATTCAGGTCGGCGGCTCTATTTTGGAATATACTTTTAGTGGAAGCGCGTCAATTCCGCTGCCCTACAAAGCCTATTCGCTCAATAAGGATTTAACAACAAAACTCAATATTACCGTCGATACTTACGTCAACGGCTTGCCAACCTCCATGACAAAAGCGGGCTACACACTCGCCCAAACCTATTCATGGGACACTTACGGCAGACTAACGGGCAAAGCCTTTGGCGGTCTAAGTTCATCAATCACGTATCACGGTACGTCAAGTTTAGTCCACCAAATCACGGACGAAAACGGCTTCAAATCCGCATTTTATTACGATGGTTTGATGCGTTTGCAAACGACAAACACGTTCTTTGCCGACAATTCGCCCAAATCAACGACGCGCAACACCTACGTCTATGGCGGTGCGACAAACCCGTCGTGCAACCGCGTAGCGTCCGTCACTTCTTTTACCGATATTGCGATACCCCTCAGTAGCAATCAGATTTTTGACGGTTTGGGGCGGACGATTCAAGGTAGTAAAATCAATTATGGACCCAATGGCGAGTTGGTAAAATCTGCCGTCACGTATGACAATTTTGGCAGAACCGACCGCAGCTATCAACCGTTTATTGGCTCAAACCCAACTTGTGCAGAAGCAATTCCAGGCAGCACTTTATCCGTTCAAACACAATATGAATTGTCGCCGTTGAGCCGCCCGATTAGACAAATTGCCGAAGATGGACGATTTATGACAACCGCTTACGGCGCGAATGTGGTTGATGAAGTCCGTAAATTCACGGTGACGGGTGCGGAAAGCAACATCATCACGGCGGCGGGCAACTATGCCGCAGATGTGTTGTACAAAACCGTTATGACCAACGAAAACGGCAAAACAACCACCATTTTTAAGGATAAATTGGGACGCGTTATGTTGACGCGTAAAGTTTTAGGCACCGTGAATGTGGACACCTACAATGTTTATGACGATTACGGCAATCTCGTCATGGTCATTCCGCCCGACGCAATTACGGGCAATGTTATCAGTGCCGATTTGGTCTTTACGTACAAATACAACAATAAAAATCAGTTGTGCGAAAAGAAAATACCGGGTGCGGACGTGCAGAGATTCTATTACAACGACCGCGATTTATTGACGTTTACCCAAGACGGCAATATGCGCGTTCAAAATGCCAATCGGTATTTGGCAACGGAATACGACCAATACGGCCGCGTTTGGCGTACTTCGTGGATAGAAACAAGCACGCCTGCTGTTTACGCACTTTCAGGCGATTTTACAAATATTCGGACGGATTGGATGAACGATTATTACTACGATACGCAGATAAATCCGTTGACAAATTCGATGTACAATCGGCCAACGGGTGTACGGACAAGACCTTTTGGCGCTAAACCAACGGACAAGCAGCTTTTGGGGCAAACGACGTATTACAATGCCAAAGGACAAGTAGATTGGGTCGGAAAAGACAATTTATCGAATACCGATTGGCACTATTCAGAGTTCAACGCGGCGGGTAAAATGACGCTGCAAGAAGATTATCATTACGGCATGAACGGCAATCAATACAGCCGTTCTAATCGGTTTTATTTCGACCGTGCTTTGCGCGCAACAGACAATACCATGGTTTTTTGGGGTGGTTCGGTTGCCCCTTCTTCGCAGTTGGCAAAAATGCACATTGCCGAATTTAACTACAATTTTAAAGACCAATTGATTGAGAAAAACGTTGGACGCAATGATAATGTTTACGCGGCTAAAGCCTTGCAATCCATTGACTATCAATACAATCAACGCGGCTGGTTGACGGAGATTAATCAACAGCCACTATCGTCTCACAATCAAATTGTGATAACAAAAAATGGGGTTAGTAGAATAATGACCGACCCAAACCCGGTATTTAACATTATGGCAGGCGAAGGCAGCGTGGATTTGTTCGCCGAAAGCATCCGTTATGACAATCCGAATATGAGTATCTCAAATTTAGGGACCCCTCAGTATAACGGCAATATTTCGCAAGCCGTATGGCAAGTTACGGGGCGCGAACAACAGGCATACACGTATAAATACGACGATTTAGACCGTCTGCTGGAAGGCGAATACACGGACATTCACGACAGCGGTTCGTTGTCTGTCGCTGAACCATTCTCAACGGACAATAAATTTGGCGAGAAACTCACGTATGATTTGCGCGGCAATATCACGTCTTTGATTAGAAACGGCATGATTACCCCAGGATTGAGCAGTGGCGGCATCGTGACGGGAACTTTTGGACAGATTGATAATTTGGCTTACGTTTACGGCGATAGCAACCGCGTCAAACGGATTACCGACGGGGCAAACGCCGCAAAAGGTTTTAAATACGCGGCAACGGGTGCAGATAGAGATTATGATTACGACAAAAACGGCAACTTAGTCGCCGATAGGAATAAAGGCATTACGAGAATCACGTACAATTATTTGAATCTGCCGCAGACGATTGAGTTCACTTACAATCGCCGCATTGAGTTTGTCTATGATGCAACGGGTGCGAAATTAAGAAAAACGGTTATTGCGCCACTCGTTGCGGACGTGGTGACGGATTATATGGATGGCTTTGAATACAAAAACGGCACGCTTGAAAAAATATACCACGCCGAAGGGTATGTTGAGAGAAAAGCCGACGGTACTTTTCAATACAACTACACGCTCAAAGACCACCTCGGCAATACCCGCGTCACCTTCGCAGATTTGAATAATAGCAATACTATTGACCCAAATACGGAGATTAATCAAATCAATCATTACGCGCCTTTTGGGTTGAATTTAGAAGGGAATTGGAATGGGGCAAGTGCGGATGCGAAGAACAAATTCCAATACAACGGAAAAGAGTTGCAAACGGATTTTGGACTTGATTGGAATGATTACGGGGCGCGTAATTATGATGCGGCAACGGGACGTTTTCCAAGCGTTGACCCTTTGGCAGATATTTTTGCGTTTCAAAGTCCTTATGCTTATGCTGCAAATAATCCGATTAAGTACATTGATTTTATGGGTATGAGTCCCGTCGGTGCCGATGGCATGACAAATGAACAATGGATGAGTGCATCTAATCCTGCTACCAACGGTTCACAAGCCACAAATGGAAAAACGGCTGCCTCAAGCTATCAGCAAGCTAACCGCGATAAGGAAATAGAGAAAGGAACTAAAAAGGCAGCATGGGAAATAACTTCAAAGTGGGACAATGCAAAAATAGCGGATTATAGACTGTTCGTCGACGGGTTAATAAATTTACTAATGAAAGATAAGAATAAGTTTACGTGTGAAGATTTTGTGTTAAAATTGGTTGTAACTTTTGCTAAAACTAATGGATTACCTTTTCTATGGGAAACAGGCAGCAAAAATTTTGATGCTGCAAGGGCTGATTATAATGATTTTGATTCTTTCTTGAATGCTGTGATGGGAGCAACAGGTGCAAAAGATTTTGAAAGAGATAAAAATACTTCGAGTACGGCAATTGGTGCCGTGAACACTGGAGATGTTATGCTTTTGGGTGAAGATAATAGTGTTCACCATGTAATGTTTATTTCAGGAGTCTCACCTGGAGTTGCTTTGTATATTAGGCAAGGTAACGCAGGGATTTCTCTTTTCGGAAGAATTTTTACTGGGAGTACTATACAGTCTGCCATTTACTTGACAAAGCGTGATGAGTACACCAACTATGCGACTGGTCATTTTGTAAGTCAATTCTCGGTAAAATATCAATTACAGTATAGAACATTCAATTTTTTACAATGGAATCGATAAAAAAAAATATTCTCATTTTTCACTTGATATTGATAGTCATATCTTTATCCGCATTATTTTATTATGAAAGTGGTGGTTCTTTTAAAATTTATGCTACTTACTTATTCGTCATAAAGTACATGGATTATCTTCTTATCACTATACTGCTATCACTTTATGGAAAAACAAAACATTCAAAATGGTTTCTTTTAGCAATCGGTTTAATAGCATATATGCTTCTTTACCAACTTGAACTTTCGATAAAACCGTTCTGATTTATTTCTTGGACAACCTGCTCGTCGAGGGTGTTCAGCATCTTATTCTTTCACTTCCGCGTGCCAAGCAAGCGCGGCTCGTGAGAACGAGCAAAAAAGCTATGCCTAAAAAGCATCAAAACGTTCTTTGACATTGTGGGCAAACTACTGAGGGGTCAAA
>JAYUKJ010000607.1:0-11360 GCA_043764555.1 Saprospiraceae bacterium | reverse complement strand
TTTTTATTAAAATGATAAAATTTTTATACAAAAAAAGTTAAACACCAACAATAATCTTTCCAAGAGAACGATGAAATAATTACTTGCCTGTTTGATTTGTGTGATAAATGGGTTGTTGGTAAAATTCACGAAGTGACTTTAAGTCATTTCTGTAAATAACTTGTTCAACAAACTTTGATTGTGAGCATTTTATTTTTTACGAATTTCGTTAATAGCCTTTTTTAATAGCCAGCCATTCGCAAAGACTCCGATTGCAGTTTTTGGAAATGATACGCTATTAAAAAAGACTCCGATTGCAGTCTCTACGAATGGCACGCTATTAAAAAAGACTCCGATTGCAGTCTCTGCGAATGGCGCGCTATTAAAAAAGATGCCGATTGCAGTCTCTGCGAATGGCATGCTATTAAAAAAGACGCCGATTTCAGTCTTTTTGAATGGCGCGCTATTAAAAAAGACGCCGATTGCAGTCTCTACGAATGGCGCGCTATTAAAAAAGATAGTGCTGATTTAAAATGTATGCTGCTTAAAATGTGTTAAGACCTCATTGGAGTCGCACATTTTAAGCAACATACATCCTAAATTACTACCAAAAATTTAAAAGTGAGCGCGTCGTGAGTCAAAAAAACAGTTTTATACTGAGGGGGTCTTAAATTATAGTTGGTCACTTTAGTTGCCGCGTCATTTACCGCGGCAACCAAAGTTGCCGACTGCTTTAATTCGGTGCGTACGTATAAGTGAACGTGAAAATGATCCCTGAACTGTTGTTTTTTACTTCGCGGACAAGCAAGAGCTTAGTGGCCGTCAAATCCGAAATTTTATACTCGTAGTCGCTTGCCCCCGTTTCACTCATTAGAATGACGTTTGACGTGGTGTTGAACTTCCAAGTGCCTGATTCCCAAACAGTTGGGTGGTTCGGACTGCACTTTGTGGCACCTTCTTCAAAAGCGTAAGTGCCCGCAACATTAAACTTATAGATGTCGTCTTTGGAACAAGTGCCAAACTGCGCGTACCAGTTAGAAACGGCAACACCGCCTTGCGTAACGGGTGTGGCGGGGTCAACGGTCAAAGCCGTTAATTTCCAAATAGGTTTTGTCAACAAGTCCGATTTGTTAACCGTTGGGGTCGGGGTCGTACCACCGCCGCCGCCGTCTTTGCTGCATGAAATGGTCAATAAAACAAAGACCATGGAGAGCGCGCGTAAGAGATTTCTTTTCATGTCAAGTCCATTTTAATTGTTTAAGAATTAGTTAATTAGAATAAAAAAAACGCTAAAATACTGAGGGGTCCCTTTTTTCTAAATTGTTGATTGTCAAATACTTAATAGTTAGCTTAAACGTGTTTAAGGTCAATTAACCTTTGTAAATACGACTGATGAGGTTGTCCAAAATGTATGATTTGGTCTGCGAAAAGAAGGTATCAAGTTGTTCCAAATAGCTGTGATAGCGATAGGTCAAAACCAAGCCGAGCAAAAGAGCGACGATGGTCGTATCAAAAGCCACGTTCAGATTGGTGGTAATAGCCGCCATGCCTTGCTCTGTTTTTGCTTGGTCGCCCATCCCGATGGCGATTGACAAACCCATGACGGTGCCGATGAAGCCAAGCGACGAGATGGCTTGGAGCAAATAACGGACGATTTCCAATTGACCTTCCATTTCTTCGCGCTGCGTATTTACTTGAGCGTCAAAGACTTGCAACGTATCGCTCACGGATTCTTCGTTCCGAAATTGGGTACAGGCTTTTTTGATGAACGTGCTGATAAGCGACGAGATGCCCCGTTTTTCGAGGTTCAGTACGTTGAGTTTGATGTTGCCGATTTCGTCGGGTGTCAAGACGAGTTGGTCTTCGGTTGGCAACAAATTGAAGCCAAAACCTTCGCGTTGTTTCTCGATAAAACGCTCTTTTTCGTTCAGTTCCAACAAGCCTAAAATGAAACCCGCAATGGTCAACATCTGAATATAGCCGCCAAAAGTGCCGCCAAGAATGCGGATAATGGTGCCAAAGCCGCCCGTCGGTTTGGCAAAATCGGCAACGGCCATCAATAAAAACCAAATAACAAGCGCAGCACCCAAACTGATGCCCATAAAAATCAAACGGTTGTTAATATTTTTCATAAACTATTGATTTTGAATATTTTAAAGTTGTTAAAGTTCGTTCTAATTCTGAGAAAAATCGAAAGAGCCATCCTCGCGCATCGTGACGGTTCCCAGTTTTTTGAAACCCGACTTCGCACTTGGATTCAAGGTTAAGTCCGTCGAATAGCGTTTGCCGTCTTCTTTTCCCTGCGCATTTTTGGTGTAAATCAAGCCTTTAACGGCCAACGTTTGTCGTGGGTTTTTAGGGTCGGTGGCTTTGTATTGCGCGTACAAATCGTAGCTACCCGCAATGATTTTACTCTTTTGGCGCACCGCTTCCATGGTCGTTCTGAAATCCACTTTTTCAAACATCCGCGTCCGCGTTATGCCCGACGTCCATTGACCAATACGTTCATTGCTCGTGCTGTAAGTGCCCACTCTGTCCTTACCTTTAATGACGTAAAAATCCACATTGTCAAGCGGCGTCGTTTCCCACGACACTTCAAAAGCGAGCGCACACGGGACGTGCGGTTGTATGTCAATGCGTTTCTGTTCATTATATACTTTCGCGGGGACAGTTATTTCGTCTTTTTTTACCACCTTTTCATCCGAATTGACGAAGGTGTTGTTCCTATTAGGCGGCGGCGCTGCTTCATTTACTTTTGCGTTAATATCCACGACCTTCTGCGTTTTGGGGTTATAAGTGGGTCTCTTATCATCTACTCGTGGCGTTTCTTTACATTCTGGACAATCGGGACATGGAACTGCTTGCGGCATTTCGTTCAAATCTCGAATGACGATTAAAAGCGTGTCGCCCACTTTTTTACTCTGTAAACTATCTGCCGTCAAACCCCACAATTGCTTCTGCCGCATATCGTAGGACAATGCTGCTTGCACGGCTGTCCGTGAAGCCGACGCGCCGCCTTTTGGCACGATGATAAACAGAAAAATAACAGCCCCTAAGGCGCCTGTCAACACGTCGAGCGTTGACAAACTGAATAATTGTACTTCTCTTCTTGCCATTTTCAATCAGGCATTTATGGGTCAATTTTTTGAAATAAAATATTGACTGCCAGTTATTTATATATTTTTCATAAAAAGAGGACCCCTCAGTATAAGCAAGTGAAAACACCGTTTTACGGCGTTTTTCTTGGCGTGCGCTTAACGTTAGCGCTTTCGGTTGAGGGCGGTTGCGGCGTTTCTTCGATTGCTTTGCCGCCCGTCGTTTTTTTGCTAACGACGGGTTTTATCGCCTCTTTTTTTTTCAATTTAATGTGGCAATGTGGGCATTTTTCGCCGTCACCGGCAGGCTTGCTGCAATTCCAGCAAGCCGCCACGGCCCCGTTTGATGCCGATATTGGGTCGCTATTGAAAGCGGTTTGCCGACGCGCCACGTAAACAAAATTATGGCTACCGCGTACTTTGCAGTGTTGGCAGATTTGGGCGTCGTCGGCGTTTTCTGTATCACAATTTTTGCAGATGAGCATGATGTATTAGATTTTTATTTGTCTCCGCCGCCAATGTCGAGACGGTGTTCGTAGCCGATTGTGAAAATGGTACTGCGGTTTTTCCATTCGCCAAGAAGTCCATTACCGCTAAAATTTATGAACTTATCATTGAGCATATTACCCAAGCCTAAATCCCAAGTAACATTAACCGTGAATTTTCCTTTTTCACCAATGGGAAATACCGCACCAGGACTCAAAATAATGCCTGCTTGAAAGGGATTGTAGAAGTCGTTGATGCCCGAACCGAATTTTACTTTGCCTGATTGAGGCTTGTATGTAGCTAATTTACCCTGTTCATAGCTTGAAAAAGTGCCGTCAAGACCAAAATTGAAAGACAAACCCGCCGCGAGTGTCATGCCGAAATTCTCCCCAAACAACTGATAACGAGCTATAAGTGGAATGGATAGAAACTGAGTTTTTAATTTAGTACTTTCGTAACCGACATCGCCGCTGTCAAATTGGTAATTGACACTTTCGAGTTTAGTCCCTTTTTGAATAAAACTGACGCCTGTTAGAATAGAAAAGCGGTCGGAAGTTGCTAATCCAATCGTAATGCCCCCATTGTAGCCGAATAAAGATTTTGAGCTTTGGGTGTATTCGTCCGAAAGGCTGTACCAAGACAGATTCACGCCGCCCGTTGCGCCGATGATGAGTTTCAAATTGCTGTCACCGCTACCGCCACCAAATTGTGGTTGCGCATACGCGTTCAAAAAGCTAAAAGCTGTAAAAATTGATAGGATAAAAAACTTCTTCATAAGTTGATTTTTTTTAAAGTTTAAGAAAATGATTGTCAATAAATTATAAATTTTGGTCGTACATCGCTTTTATACTGAGGGGTCCTTTTTTTGCCTTGACTTATTGGCTCTTTTCGTTCCCTTCTGTCTAACTATGCAAAGGGTCAAAAAATGTTACACGCTAAAAAGATGTTTTTTTATTTTTTTTTAATGCATAAAAAAAGAACGCTGATAGTGCCATGAGCCTACCAACGTTCCTCGCTGAATCTATCCTAAAATGAATACCATGATGCCCTTTTTAATGCACGTAGAAAACGGGGAAATCCGCCGTTTTGCGCGGCGAGATGAGGCGCGGCGTCTGGACTTTCTGCTTTTTCTTCGCTACCAAAAACGATACCCGCGCTTTAACAAAATCGAACAATTCGTTGAGTGTCAAATAGTTATCGCCGTTAGCGTCGGGTGCGGTGAACACATTTAATTGGGTTTCGCTTTTCTGATTGCGGGCAGCTTCGCCAAAAGCTTTTGTAAATGCCCCATTGTGCCATTCTTCGTCTTCCCACGATTTTTCTTCGGCGCTGCTCGAAACGATGCACCACGTCCCTTCTTCGATTTTCATCAAACGGTCAATTGCCGCGTTGACATCATCGAAAAAAATGCCTTTCGACGCCGTAGAAGCGAGCAACGGATTCTCGGCCGCACCACTGTGGCAAGCGTCAATCAAGATGATTTTTTTACATTTTATCTCGTTCAGAATGTTCAAAATATCGGTTTCAAAATCCAAACTGCGCGATTGTTCATATTTTTGAGAATAACCCTCCGTACAGATACGGAAGCGCGTCGGGTCGGTCGAAGCCGTAAAACCGTGCGACGAAACGGAGAGCATCAGGACGTCTTGCGCCGTGATTTCGCCGCCGTAATACTTGCCTTTTAGGTCTTCTAAGGCTTGAATAATGCGGGTTTTTGACGTTTTTTCTTCCGTATTGAGCAAATTAGGGATGATATTTTTAAACAACGCCTTGCCTTGCGACTCCATAATGCGGACCATATCAGCCGCGTCGTTTGTTGTATATTTAAGATTAGCGAAAGGCACACCAATGGACAAAATGTGCAAATTCATCGTCAACCGCGGATTATAGCGCACCACAAGCGGCTTTGTACGCTCCTTACCCGCGCCGTTTTTGACCTCAATGTGCAGCAAATTGTCGCCAATACTGAGGGGTACTTTCGCCGAAAAAGTGTAGATAAACGTCTGTCCGTTGCGCGAACTGTCGAGCCGTGCGTTGTCAAATTTCGAGCCGCGCGCAAGGATTTGCTCGTTGATTAAAATCCTAAAATCGGCTTCCGAGAGTGGTTTCGACGACAAGGCTTTGACGGTTATTGGATAGTCGGCTTGCGTTGCCGTAAAAACGCTGCCGTCCAATTCAACATCGGGTTTCGTCCAAATCACGGACAGCATATTGCTCCGCGGCGTCGGGATTGGCGCGGGATTTGGGCTGGGACTTGAATCTGGTTTATACGTTTTTGGGGCAACAAAACCCGCCAAAAACGCAACGCCGCCCGATTCACCGCCGACAATGACCATGCGTTGCGTCGAAACAATTCCACTTATTTTACCACTCGTTGCGCCGCCAAGCGAGAGCGGTTGTTGCCACACCATATTGTCCTCGGCATCGACCAACTGCACGGCTGCATCGTTTTTGACGCCTTTTTTATTCCGCGCCGTCCCCGCGAGTAGCACGTTGCCATCGGGTCTTTGGGTCAAAACGTAGGCAATACTCACGGCTTTTTGCTTGAAAACCGCGCGTTTTAGCTCGCTGCCTTCGTTGTTGACGCGGAGCAAAAGCATATCAACATCGCCTTTCACCGTGCCGCCACCGATGAGCCAATCGCCGTTTTTCGCCACGGAGAGGTCTGAAAAATACGCGTTCTCGTAGCTGCGCTCGGTGAGGATATGCCCGTCGGCATCCAATAATTTTATAATGCCTCGATATTTATTGCCGCCCCATTTTTCAAAACCAACGGCCACCAAGCGCTTACTTTTTGTCCAAGCCAAGTCTGTGCTTTCCATTTTTCCCTCTTGCGGCAAATCATTGGTTTCCCACAATTTTTGACCGCGCCGACTGATTTTGAACACTCGAAATGCCCGCCCCGACGCGCCCGAAACGTAGAAGGACCCCTCAGTATCTTGGACCACATTGGCAAAAAAGCGCGCCTCCGCACCACCGTAAAATTCCTCCCAAATCAAGACGCCCGACGGGTCCAATTTGGCCAACCACGCCGCTTTTGCCGTCGTTTCGCCCACCACAACGTAGCCGCCGTCTTGGGTTTGAAGGATGGCGCGCGCCGTCGTATTTTTAGAATTAATCACCGTTTCGCTCAACAATCCGCCCGTTGCAGGTCCGAAAATGCCAAAATAAACGCCGCCCGCGCGGGTCGAACCGATGGCCACAATGTCGCCTTCTCGGTTCGTCGTCAATTGATTCAGCTTGACGACGTTGAGTTTTTCGCCAACGCTTTTTCGCCATTCCCAATCGGGTTGAGCAATCGATGTTTTAGGTGTAAGTAGTGGAAAAATAGATAAAAATAAAAATTTATATAAATTTGTCATATTTTATTTAAAATTGAAAATCAATTATTTATGCGTAAAATGTCTTTAAATGCCGTTTATACTGAGGGGTCCTCCAAAACTTTTATTCGCCGTTTTACTTTCCCTCCACGCCCAAAACAATCGGCACAACCGTTCCTTCTCCCGCCCGAGACTGCGCCAGAAACTGCATTTGGTTCTCATTAAAGCGGGTATTCGTTTCAGAAATCAGCAAATCGCCGAAGGTCTTTTTGAATTTCTCCATAAATCCACCTTGTTCCGCTTCCATTTTTTTCAAACGCCCATCAAAATCCGCAATCGCTTGGTCGGCGTAAAGAATGACCAATAAATCTTCACCAACTGTGGTTTTTACCATGCCGTCGGTGGCGCTCGGCAGAATGATTTCGGCGTCGGCGCTTGGCATAAAATTTACAAAATCGTTGGTACTGAGGGGGTAATGTTTTTCGATTTTCCGCGCCGCGTCTTGGCTAAAAACGTAAACGTATTTGCCGCGCGGCACTTCTTTCACCACGAGTTGAAAAGTTGAACGCCCAACTTTCCAGTTTTTCCGCGCCGCTTCGTAGAGGCGCCGACTGCGGTTGAATACCACTTTGACGTCCGTTTTTTGTCCATTTTCAAAAGCGCGCAGCCGAAAAGCACCCGACAATTGAATCGGATAATCTTGGGTTTTTACGGGTTTTTCGACGGCTTTCACGGTTTTTATTTGCCAACTGTCGTCGGGGATGAACTGAAATGCGTAAGATATCCGCCGCGCCAAATCTTCAAAACCCACGCGGATAAACCCGCCGTCGCCCCATTGATTGCCCCAACTGTTCATCAATTCAAAGGTTTCAGATTTGGCATTGTAGCCGACAACGACGGCTGCGTGCGCGGACATATTTTGCTCATCGGGTTTGGGCGACCATTTTTTATCGCCATCGTTGATGTTATAAAAAGAATTTGTCAAGTAAAACCCAATGATAACGGGGCAACTGTCTTTCAAAGCCATCCGCAATTTGAGAATTTTAGCGTCCGTCGAAGCATCCGCGTCAAACAGTCGCGCAAAATCTTTAATACGAAATTGCATCGCCTCCGAATAAGCGCGCGGATTCGAGGGCATATCGCAATTAATGGAGTCATTGCTGAACGTTGCGGCGCGGCAATCACCATTTTTTTTCAGAAATTCGAGCGCGGCGGGCAGCGCGACGCCCGTTTCGCAGCCATCTGGTTTTTTCAAATTGTTATAAATGTAATACGCCGAGTGCGCGATTGCATCAACCGCCTTGCGCTCCGTCAACCCGAGACGGATGGCGCGGCTGATGGTCAAACCGCCGTAACCGACCGCCCAACCGACGCACGTAGGCTTTAAACCTTGCTCGGAAGGCGTCGGACAGTACGACCGAAGCGAAATACTGAGGGGTAGGCTGTTGAACTTTGCACCGTTAAAATCGGGCATTTTTGGGCAATGTGCGTACTGTGCGGCGTCTAAAATCAGCCCCGTGCCGCGTTTTTGGGCAACGGCAACGAGGCTCAAAACAAGACTGGACGAAAGACAGAAAAAGAGTTTAAAGGACATGAGCGTTGTTGTTTTTTCTATTGTATAATAATTTTTTTAGACATGACGATGGGCGTTGGCTCGAGTTTTATTAAAATAAAATAAGCGCCTTTTGGCGTCTTAACGGCCGTACGAAGGCTTATCGCACCCCGTTTTAGGCGGCTTATACTGAGGGGGTCGTGCGGCGCGACATCGAGCAGAATGTCTTCTTTATCCAATATTTCGTCCGTGGATAAGTAAAAATAGAGTGCCGTATTGGGCATTAAATCTTTGCTTTTGTTGAGCAAAGCGTAGCTAATATCGAAATTTTCGCCCGCTTTTAGACTGTCTTTTTCCAGTTTATTGACCGTCATTTCGACGGGCATAGCCGCCTCCGAAGGCTTAGGATTTTCAGTTTTTCCCATCACTTTTCGACTGCTGGCAACAAGCAAGGTAAAGCCTTTATCGGACGCGCTAAAGCTCGATATTCGCCCATTTTTACGCGTTTTTACGCAATAATAATAGATTTTCCCCGCGTCAAGATGCGTTCTGTCCGAAAAATAGTTGAAGGTTCGCCACTGTTGACTGACGTCTTTCATGGCTTTTAGGGAAGGGTCGGTGCCGCGATAAATGCGGTATTCGTTGCCTTCCTCTTTAGTCCACGACACGTCGATGCGGTCGGTGAAAACGCCATCCGTGGCTTGCAGATGCGTCGGCGGTGCGGGCGCTGTTTTCGTTGATTGTCCCCAAAGGGGTAGGGTTGGTGCGCCCGTTGCCATGAATAATAAAGCGAGGCGAACGGCGTTTGAAAACGTGGAAAAAAAAACTCTTTTCATTTTTGTAACATTTTCAAAGCTATGTCATAGTTAGTTAAATGTTACAGAGGTAGCCGTCCTTTTTTTTACTTTTTTATCACTACACGGGTGATAGACTGTTGAAAAAAGGGGAAAAACAGTATTGTTGCAGTAAATTATGTGTTAATGCACGTTGATTAATTAAAAATCGCCATCTATCTTCAACCCGAAGACAGAAAATTTTAGCATTTTTTTTTTAATTTGAACGCACACATCTTTTCGAGAAATGGACAATCTACCTAAATTACCAATTGCCGAAGGCATCGTGACGGGCGACACGGACACTATTTTGTACGTTTACAAAACGCTGGGTCCGAAAATAGTTGGCCACGTTATCAACAACAGCGGCTCCGAAGAAGACGGAAAAGAACTGTTTCAAGACGCCTATTTGAAGGCTTTTCAGGCTTTAAAAGCGGGTAAATACCGTGAAGAGGGCAAGTTTGAGCAGTGGTTTAACGGCATTGCCATTAAATTGTGGCAGCAAGAATTGCGGCACCGCAGCCGTCGCGGCACGCAAAACTTGGACGATGCACCCGCTGTGGCCGCCGACGATTCGGAGGATTCAGAACAGGCACGGCGCAAAAATCGGTACTTAGACGCCTTGCACCGCGCGCTCGAACGAATGAAAGAGCCGTGTCGGCGTATGTTGTACCGCTTTCACGCCGAAGAAAGTGTGTCGTCGCAGGACTTAGCCGAAGAAATGAGCCGAACGGACGGCGCAATAAGGGTAAAATTGGCGCGCTGTCGCCAAGACTTGCGCAACTTATTGACGGATGAATTGGGTAAAGAGGGTGCAGAATAAAATTTGCTCATTTTTGGGACCCCTCAGTATTTTTCGCAAAAAAGGACATTTTAATTAAAAAAAAACGCATTCAGTCTTCAACGATGTATTTAAAGAAAAAATGGAGAAGAATCAAGAAATAATCAGAGACTACATCGACGGGCGGCTGTCGGATATTGACCGCCGCGCTTTCGAGAACATACTGGCAACAGACGCCGAGTTAGCCGCCGAAGTGCAGCTATTTCGAGACTTACGAACCGTTTCAGAACACAAAGACTTGTTTGATTTAAAACAAAAACTGCGGGAGATAGTCGAAAATACGCCCATAAAACCCGATTTGAGCGGTCATTTTGACGAAAATGGAAAATATACTGAGGGGTCCTTTGCCGAAGAACCAAGCGTCAAAATGGGGCGGCGAACTTGGTTGAGCATCCTTGGTGCAAGCGTTGTTACCGCCATCGCCGCGTTTTTTTTGTTCCAATCCAACGAAACAAAACGGATTCAAAACATCGCGCAACAGTTTGATTTTCAACCTTTTGAGAACGTTATCCAGTTCGACAGCACCGACGCTCGACCGCTTGCCGTGGCACTCAAAGCCTACAATCAAGGTGCTTACGCCAAAGCGGAACCGCTCTTGACAACCCATCTGCGCACAAAGCCTGCGGACGCGGACGCTGCCTTTTATCTCGGTATGTGCCAAGCGCTAACGGGGCAATTTGAGGTTGCCAATCGGACTTTTGAAACCACTTTAATTGCCGCTAACAGCGCCTTAACAACGCCCGCAAAATGGTATTCAGCGCTCTGTTTTTTACGTCTTGGCGCCGCCAATAAAGCGCGTCCATTGTTGACACAACTTAAAATAGATGTAAATTTTGGCGAAAAAGCGCGGCGAATTTTAGCTGAAATTGGTGAATAAATGACTGAAATACATTTGAGTGGTTGTTGCAATTTTAGTGACTACAATAATTCCATTTATGTTCTTATTGAATTCCAAATTTCAGATTCCAAATTCCAAAAAGCCAACTTGGAATTTGGAATAAAATAATTTCAATTATGTTTAATTGCAATAAAATAGTAAGGCGTATTTAATTTTAAATCAAATATTTGCAAATAAATCGTGAAGCCGTCATACCGCTGTTAAAACATTTTTAATGCCTGCATTTTTAATTTTAGATGTTGGACTACGTAGTTTCGCGTGTTCAATCGTCTTTAACCCAACAACGGGCATTTTTAAAAGCGCACAAGTATGGAACAAGCTAAACGAATTCAACTTAACACCGCTCAAAATCCACT
>JAYUKJ010000606.1:0-11381 GCA_043764555.1 Saprospiraceae bacterium | reverse complement strand
CTTCGGAAATGCAATCCGACTCGGCAACACCCCAACGATTTG
The DNA here is from genome assembly GCA_043764555.1 of Saprospiraceae bacterium. Classification (GTDB taxonomy): domain Bacteria; phylum Bacteroidota; class Bacteroidia; order Chitinophagales; family Saprospiraceae; genus JAAFJT01. The sequence continues at coordinate 11,339 of JAYUKJ010000606.1, read as the reverse complement.
CGGCAGCTTTTGTCAACATTTCACGCGCAGCGGCACCCGCTGTCCGCATCGGTTTCCAACGCGTCCGCACCGACGACGAGCCGCCCGACTGTTGTCCGCCGTATTTCGCTTCGCCGCTCGTGAAAACGACCGTGATTTGCTCCATCGAAACGCCCAATTCTTCGGCAACGAGCATCGGCATCGATTGCGTCGTGCCTTGCCCCATGTCGGGACGCGGGCAAAGGATGCTGATTTTGTTGTCTTTCGTAATCAAAACGTAGGGACTGAGCGCCAAATCGACGGCATCGGCGGTCAATTTAGTGAGCTTTTCGGCTTTGCCAAAACTCGGAATTGAAAAACCAAGGGCGAAAATACCCGATGATTTCAGGAAGTTTCTTCTATCTATATTCTGCATGATTTTTTCGATTTTTTCGTGAATTTAAAGCATTAAATCGGCTCAAAACGCCGTTTATACTGAGGGGTCTTATTTTTAGACAATCAATTATTTAAACAAATTTGCCAAAAATTCGGCGTTAACTTCGGCATCAAAAATGGCGCGAACGGGCAACATAAACCCTTCCATAACCTCACTTTCCAGCGTATCTTCAATCGTTGCCTTTTTCTTTAATGCATAAATTGTGGCTTCTTCATCCATCAAAATATACTGCTCAACAATCTGTTTTTTGGGGTCTATAATCCAATATTCCGAAATGCCATGCGCGGCATAATCGGCAAATTTGATAACGCGGTCACGTTTAATACTGCCTTTCGACAAAACTTCCACAATCCAATCGGGCGCAGGATAGACATTGTGTTCGGGCAGAATTTTATCCGCTTTTTCCTTTTTCCAAAACGCAATATCGGGTTCGTAATCGTTGCGCGTCAAGGCAATCATCGCTTTTTCAACCCTAACTTTGCCGAGTTTTCGCGTCGTTGCATAAAATTTTGCAAGGCTCGCCAAGCTCAATACGGACTCATTATGCATATCCGCCGCAGGCGAATGCATGATAATATGTCCGTTAATAAATTCGGCTTTGTGGTCTTCGCTGAGCCACTCGCGAAATTCATTGCGGCGCGTGTTTTCGTTATCTAAAAACTGGTGCAATTGCTGCAAAACTTTGGGCAACATGGGTACCGTTTTCAGTTTTTCTTCCCATTCGTGTGCAAACATTTTCTTAGGATTTAAAGGATTAAATCAATCAAATCAGTGCCTAAAACGTTTTTTTTACGTGAAATATTTAAAAAAAACCGTTTATACTGAGGGGTCTTTAATTCAATTAAAAATTAAAAATTGAACCACTAACTACTTAGACGACGATGTTTTAGGCTTCATTTTGCCCCCATTTTTTTCTTCTTTCAAGGTCTCCGCAGCGCGGTGAATCGCTTTGCGAATGCGCGGATAAGTGCCACAACGGCAGAGATTCCCCGCCATTGCCGCGTCAATATCGGCGTCCGAAGGGTCGGTATTTTTGGACAAGAGCGCGACCGCCGACATGATTTGGCCGCTTTGGCAATAGCCACATTGCGGCGCTTGTTCCGCAATCCAAGCCCGCTGAACGGCGTGTTCAGCGGTTGCCGAAAGCCCTTCAATCGTCGTGATTTTCGCCTTGCGAATTTGTCCAACGGGCAATGCACACGATCGAACCGCCGCGCCGTCGAGATGCACCGTACACGCGCCACATTGACTCATGCCGCAGCCATATTTTGTTCCCGTCATGCCCAAAACGTCGCGCAATGCCCACAAAAGTGGCATATTTGGCTCGGCTTCAATTGGCGTCGGTTTGCCGTTAATATTTAATGTGTATTTAGCCATTTCTTTGAATTAAAAATTAAAAATTAGGAATTAAAACGGTAGGGCGATTTCAGGATATTCGGAGTGGTTTTTAGTAATCAACAAATCTACAAAATAGGGCGTATCAATGCCAAACAAAACGCTTGTTATTGGCTTTTCTTTTAGACAAAGCCGCGTTTTCTTTATACTTTTTCGATAATTCGCCCTATTTTGGTGAATATACTGAGGGGTCTCATTTCCGTTTAGAATTCAAATTTTAAACGGAAATAGGACCCCTCAGTATAAAACGTAAAAAGCCGCTTTTCGACGGGGAAAGCGGCTTTTTTAATGAAAATACAACCCCCAAAAACGCGGCAAATCAGAGAATTTACAAATAAACCCAACGTTAATCTGCGAAATCAGTGAACCTTAAATTCGGCAGATTTACTTAACGCGTTCCCCATAATCCATCTTTAATCTAATCGTTTCCGCCGCTTCATGTCCCGCTAATTTAGCGCATAAAAACAAGCCTAAATCAATCGAAGAAGCGACCGCACCCGCCGTAATGATGCCTTCGTCTTCGACGATTCTTTCGTCAATTACGGCGCGACAATACGGTTTAACCAGTTCAATTGCCTGATAATTGGTTGTAATTAACTTGTTTTTCAAAAAATCTGCCGCACCAAGTAGCAATGCACCCGTGCAAACGGAGCATTTCAAAGGCACATTTTCCGCCGTTTTCAACCAATCGATAAACGCCAAATCGTACCGCAAAGGACGCGTTCCCCAACCGCCAGGGACGACAACGATGTCGAATTTTGACAAGTCGGGCGCGACGGCATCAACGCTCATTTTTAAGCCGAAATCATCGACAACCGTGGGCGTTAAAGCGGCGGTTTGCCACGTTAAATCGGGCAAAAAACCGAGCTTTTGCAGTTGCGAAATCGGATGATAAACGCCAATGAAATCAAGCCACGTAATGCCGTCAAAAAGGATGTACGCGATGGTCATTTTTAACTATTTTACGGATGAAAATTTACATAAATTTACATAAATTTATGTAAATTTATGTAAAAATACGTATTCACCTAAACGCCAAATTGCGTCAAATGGTGGTCTAAATGCTTGTAAAACAAGTTATTCCACTCCGTTTTCGTTAGATTCCCGAAAGAATTTGATTCTTTTCCGTCGAAATGCGCTTCACCTAAGGTTTGCGTCCGTTCGATAAAACCAATCAAACGCGCCTTTTCAGTGTCAAAATTTCGGTCGTCTTTGATGATAAAAGCGGGTGCGGTTCCGCTGTTTTTTTTGTACGGCGCTTCGTTCACAATCCCTTTTTTAACGAAAGTTTTGAGGATAAATCCGACAAAAGCGTTCGGTTTTGCGTGTTTGTCTTCGTACAACATTTCGTAAGACACGCTGCAGTGTGCCAACATTTGAGCAACCGCCATTTTGCCCCAAAGACCTTGCGTCGTAGGCGTTAAATTGTTGATGCGTTGAACAACGCCATCGGCAACGGGTTTCGTAAAAATATTTGGTAATGCCATGATGAATAGATGATTTTTAAAATTAATAAATAATGAATTCGCCCTTATGACGAACGGTGTTTTTAGAATCGGACAACAAGGAGATTAAAGATTTTCGAAATCAAAAGACCCCTCAGTATAAAACGATATTTTGCCTAATAATTTCGATTTTTGACTTCAATGGACTATAAATGGTATTTTTCCACGCCCAATGTTGTCAAAATATGTCGCGAACTGTCATAAAAATATTCATTTTGTCAAAATAATGGCGGGAACTGTCATAAAAAATCACCTCAAAACCCGCGACAATCGCCTCAAACTCGCCGCATTATGCGCTGCCGCAAAGACATCGACGAAAGGCATTGCCGCCGACATTGCCGCCGTTGTCGGTTCAAAATTCGGGTTTCCTGCCAACGGATTGAGCCAAATAACGCGGTTTGCGCGGCGGTGAATCTGTTGCATCGCGTCGCTCAAAACCGCCACATCGCCCGTTTCCCAACCATCGCTAACGATAATCACGACCGATTTTGAGGTCAAATTTTTAGTGCCAAAATCATTCACAAATGTCTCTAAACTCTCGCCAATCCGCGTGCCGCCCGACCAATTTGGGACATTTTGGGACAAATTTTTCAGAACATTTTCAAAATTAGGACCCCTCAGTATATCGCTGATTTTTTGCAAATTTGTCGAAAAAACGAAGGTGTCAATGCGCTTAAAAACCGATTGAAAACAATAGGCAAACTGCACCAAAAAACGACTGTACATTTCCATACTTTTCGATACATCGCAAATCAGCACCAATTCCAAACGCTCCCGTTGCGGTTTTCGGCGTGCCAATTCGACAATTTCACCGCTGCGTCGGAGGTTGATTCTCAACGTTTTACGCAAATCCAAGGCACCATTTTTATTGTTTTTATACCGCCGATTTTGCTGCCGCGCCAATCGCTTCGCAATCATTTGAATCAACTCAAACATTTCTCCTAATTCATCCGCCGAAAGCGTCGAAAAATCGCGTTCGCCCAACGCTTCCGCCGAAGAATAGGTGTGTAAATCAAGTTCTTCGTCTTGATTTTGCTTACCAAAAAGCCAATCTTTGAGGGCTTCAAACTGGGGTTCTTGGGCTTTTGGTTTAGTGCGTTTTGGTTGTTCGCGTCCTTGTTCGGCTTGTTTAGAATTGACCGCTTTTTCCAATTGTTGCCAATAATAGTCGTATAATCCGTCAAAACGCGCCGATTGTGCGGGCGTTCTGACCAAAACCGCGTGAAGCGACCCCCTAAGTAATTCAGGCGTTTGGAACGATTCCATGAGTTCAACCGCCCGCAAAGCATCGGCTTCTTCGGTCGCCGAAATGTGGAAACCTTCCGTGCGGAGGTAGCGACAGAAAGCAACGATGTTTGCCGTGAGGCTTGTTTGGCGTTGAACGAGCATTTATTTTGGTTTGAAATATTGAAAAAGCCGCTTTGTCTTGCGATAAAGCGGCTTTTTAATTTCTGATTTACTTAATTTTAGTCATTTTTGACTCAATATCTAAAACAAAATCGAGTGAAGCATCAGTCACTTCGGCTATTTCCTCGACCGTTAATTTTCCCAATTTCAAGGCTTTTTCAATGGCGGTAGCTTTGCGTTCCGCATCTCTTTCTGCATCCCTTTCTGTATCTCTTTTCTTCAAATCCTCTTCTTCCTTTTGGGCAGTTGCTGCTATTCGCGCCCAAGCGAGTTCGTATATCAATCTGTTTTCAGACGACATTTTACTCAAATTGAGTTCTTTCATGGTTTTTGTGTACCACGATTTTTTCCAAAAAGCAGGGACATCTGCTCGATTTTCAAGGTCTATTGTATGTGCATTTTTCATTGTAAAGAGCAATTCTTCAAGTTCATTATTCAATTCAGACGCTAATTTCGTGAATTTTTCTAATTCCACAAAAATAAATTCCATTTTATCAGAAATAAGCATCCCTGTTTCAGTTCTAAAATTGCTTTTGTGATAGTATTCTTGCACTTTTGGGAAAAGCGTATCCCTTGTAATGCAGATGCAATGCACCTTTTTAATATCCTTAAAAGCGTCTTTACCTTTCTTGATTCTGCTAACGTAAAGAAAGGATAAATAGAACATAAGCCGCTCAATAAGATACGTATGATGCCCTAATTGCATTTCAACAATAAAATACATTTCATTGTTCACCCGTAAAAAAGTGTCGTAAAATCCTTTGCGCGTTGTGTCGGTCATGCCCACAATTTCAGTTGGCAAATGTTTAACATTTTTAACTTTCATGGATGATTTCATCAATAATGGCAAAGCATTACGGATAAATGTTGTGTCTCGTTGATTGCCAAAAGTCACTTTAAAACCATAGTCAGTGAGCATCGAAATGAGCCGATTGGGGAGTTGTACCATTGCTTTCTCTTTTTAATTATACGAATTAATAGAGCGCAATATCGTTGTTTTTTACTTGAATATACAAATATTTATTTTAAATATTGATTTTGTTGTGATATAATTTAAGCCAAAATCTCGTTTTTAGCCATTTATACTGAGGGGTCCTAAATTTTTCACAATTCTAAAAATAAGCCACCAGTTTACACCCAATTGTTTGAAAATAATTACTTTTGTTTCAAGTTTTTTAAAACAAAAAAATAGAATATGGACAATCAACTCACTATTTTTGAGCAAAAACCGATTCGGAAGACGGAACACAACGGGGAAATGTACTTTTCAATCGTGGATATTATCGAAATTTTGACGGATTCGCCAAGCCCAAAAACGTATTGGGCAAAGCTGAAAAAGAAACCCACGGAGGAGAGTGGGAGCGAGGTGTTCCCAAATTTGGAACTACTGAAAATGGTGGCTTCTGACGGAAAAAAATACAAAACGGATGCGGTCAATACACGCGGCGTTTTGCGGATTTTGATGTCCGTTTCGTCGCCAAAAGCGGAGCCATTCAAGGTGTGGTTAGCGGAAGTTGGCAACCAAACGTTGATAGAAACGGAGAATCCCGAACTCGGTATTGAGCGGTTTGCGGAACTCTACAAAGCCAAAGGTTACAGCGATGAGTGGATTCAAAACCGCCTAAAATCCATCGAAACGCGCAAATTATTGACCGATGAATGGAAAAATCGCGCTGTTGCGGAAGGTCAAGAGTATTCGATTTTGACGGCAACAATTGCTAAACAAACCTTCGGATTGACGCCAAGCGCGCATAAAGATTTGAAAGGTTTGCAACGCGAAAACCTCCGTGACCACATGACGCCCCTTGAACTGATTTTCACGATGTTGGGCGAAGAAGTGACCCGCAGCCTCGTCGTTTCGGAGGCTGCACAAGGCCTTAATGAGAACCACGATATTGTCTAACAAGGCGGCAAACTCGCGGGTGCAGCACGGCAACGGGTCGAGCAAGACCGCCGTGTGAAAGTCGTTTCTTCGGACAATTATTTGAAACAAATTGAGGAGGCGAAGGGGAAAAACGAGTTATTGGAAGGGGATTCAGAGAAAAAATAGGACCCCTCAGTATAAAACGTCTTTTTTAATAAAATGCAGTTTTTTTTACGATAAAAACAAAAAAGTATCTATATTTGTACCTACTTAGTAATTACAAAATTTAGAAAATGACAACTGCAATCATCAAAATTGGCAATTCAAAAGGGATTCGTTTATCAAAAACAATCCTTGAAAAGTACCATATTCAAGATTCAATAGAACTTGATTTGGAAGCCGACTGTATCGTCTTACGTCCTATCAAAAAGAATCCCCGAGAAGGGTGGGCAGAAGCTTTTCGCGCAATGCACGAAAATGGTGACGATGAATTACTCATTGATGACTTTTTTGAAGATGAAAACTTAGATTTACTATGACAAATTTAGAACAATATCAAATCATTGTGGTCAACCTCGACCCAACTGTGGGGAGTGAAATCCGCAAGACGCGCCCTTGCCTCATCGTATCTCCCGATGAAATGAATGATTTTCTTAAAACAGTCGTCATTGCACCCATTACGTCACAACATCGGAATTACCCGTCGCGTGTAGAATTTAACTTTGAGGGTGTTCAAAATTGGATTGTACTCGACCAAGTTCGGACAATTGACAAAAAGCGCATTCTTAAAGTCATTGATTATTTGCCACAACCAAGCATTTTAGAGGTCAAAAAAGTGATTAAAGTGATGTATGTTGATTAGACAGCACCCCTCAGTATAAACGCCTTTTTCAACCATTTTTTGCTAAAAAATATTAGAATTCATGTTAAAATCTGATAAAATAGGCATTGTAAATCATTCACACTTTTTTGTTTGTCAAAAGCGCCCACCAAAACGACGGCGTTCTCAACTGTTTTTTCAAATTAACGTCCGTAAAAACGAAAGCAAACGTGCGCGCCAAATGTTGATTTTTTGAAATAAGATAGACCAACGCATTAAAAAACCACGCCCTGCGAAACTGCCGCTGCAACCAATAACTCACCTTAAATTCTTGTCCGCGCATCCGATAAATCCGCTCATCGTACCCCCTCAGTATAGCTGCGGAAAAATCGTTTTTTTCGAGACATTCGACCGCTTTTTCCGCTGCAACCACGCCACTCAACAACGCATTTGCAATGCCTTCGCCCGTCAAAGGGTCAATTAAACACGCGGCATCGCCCGTCAATATATAATTTTCACCCGATAATTGCCGCTTTTTGGAACCTAAAGGCAAGCCAAAACCTTCCACTTTTCCAATGATTTTCGCTTCCGAAAAACGGTCTTTAAAACGTGTTTCAATCACTTCTTCCAAACATTTTTTTAGATTCAATTTACGCTTACTCACGTCTTCCGAAACAATTGCAATGCCCACGTTTGCTTCGCCGTTTGGCAACGGAAAAATCCAAAAATAGCCGGGGAGGAAATCTTTCAGAAAATAAAATTCTAAAAAATTATCTTTGTGAAAACCCGAAACGCCTGAGTAATAAGTCTTTACAGATGCCATAAAATGCTTATTATCCAACTCAATACCGCCGATTTGACGGGCAAAACGCGATTGCGCACCATCGGCGGCAATGACTAATTGCGTTTGGATTTTGAAATTACCCGTTTTATCAGACAGTAAAAAACCCGTATTTGTGGACTCAACGTCGGCGAGGTTAACGTCGGCGAGGTTTGAAACCTCGCCGACGTTTTTTAAGGCCCCCTCAGTATAAACAGCATTTTTAAGTGTTTTTAATGCTAAAAAATGCGAAATTTCGACATTTTCAATAAACTCAATCAAATCGCAACGCCGCACTTCTTCGACCAAAAAATTGTCAAAATCGCGCCTTTTGCAGACAAAACCAGACGGCATTTCCGTTTTTTCGCGTGAAAATGGCTTGTATGGAATCTCAAAACCATTGCCCTTTGTCCCTTCAACTTGCAATCCCCATGAATCGATTTGCAAATGATTCGCTGCCGCAAAACGCGCGACAATCGACGGGTCGAGCCATTTTTGCAACACGTGAACGCATTGATTGCTGATGCCATCGCCGCAAATTTTGTCGCGTGGAAACGTCGCTTTGTCAATCAAAACGCAGGGAATACCCAACTGACTGAGCTTTAAAGCCGCCGCCGAACCAGCAGGACCAGCGCCGAGAATAGTGATTTGAGCGTTTTTCATAAATTTGGATTAAAAAGCGTAAAATATGGTATGAAATCATGGATAAATCAAATATTTTTTCCGCATTTCCTTGTATTCCGACAATTTAGGTTCCCAAGTAGCGCGGATTTCGTCCATTGTTTTGCCTTCGATGATTTGATTTCTAAACGCCGACACACCCGACAAATAATCAATATTGCCGATTTCTTTGCTGTAAGTGCGGTCAAAAAATCGGGCTTTTTCGGGATAGGCTTGGTACAATTCTATCATCCATTGAAAATTTATGCGGCGGTCTTTGCGCCACGAACGGGCATCGTATTTCTTTAAATCAAGACCATAACAGACTTCATCCTTGTGCAAAGGCGTTTCGCTCATGCCTTTTATGCCCGTCGGCGTGTACGAAAACGTGTATTTTTCCTTCAATTTTGGACTCCCCAAAATCGTAAACGGCGTGTAAGTGCCGCGCCCGAGGTTGATAATCGTCCCTTCAAACAAGCAAACGGCGGGGTAAAGTAGGACACTTTGCTGCGAATTGAGGTTCGGCGACGGCTTGACGGGTAAGGTGTATTCCATGTCGTGGTTGTAGTTTTTGACGGGAATAATTTTCAATTTGCATTTAATTTTGTTCGGCAACCAACCTTCGCCATTTATCATTTGAGCAAATTCGCCAATCGTCATACCGTGCGCAATTGGAATCGGAAATTGACCAATACCTGATATATTTTTCATATCCAAAACGGGTCCATCCACCAAATAACCGTTCGGATTCGGACGGTCTAAAATCAGTAATTCTTTGTTTTGCTCGGCGCAAGATTCCATGACATCGCGTAACACGTTAATGTAGGTATAAAAACGGCAACCTACGTCTTGAATATCAAATATCATCACATCCACATCGGCCAAATCTTCCGCCGAAGGCTTGCGTTTTTTGCCATACAAAGAGACAATCCGAAGCCCCGTTGCCGCGTCTTTTTCGTTGCCAACTTTCGCCCCCGCACTCGCGTTGCCTCTGAAACCATGTTCAGGACCAAAGACTTTAACAATCTTAACGCCGCGCGACAAAAGGCTATCTACCAGATGTTTTTGGTCAATAATCGTCGTCGGATTTGCCAAAATACCGACCCGTTTGTTAGCCAAATAGCCTAAATACAGCGAGGTCTGTTCCGCACCCGTTTCGATGCTTGTGTTGGGGTTTTGAGCAATATTGTTGACGCGTTGCGTTGGTTTCGCGCAGCTAATTAGAATGCTAACCACCACTAAAATGGTTAAATTGGTGCTGATTTTCATATTTTCAAAGCGATTTGTTAAAAAAAAAGATAAGCTAAAGTAACGTATTTTTTTCTTAACACATAGGCACACAGGACACATAGTTTTTCTTTCCTTTTTCTGTATAGAACTATGTTTCCTACGTGTCTATGTATTAAAAAAATATGTTACGTGTTAAAAAAATGCACTTTGTGTTTCTAAGGAATAATATTAAAATGTTTAAAAATCCAATTGCGTTTCACCTCGTAATGCGACGGTGGCAACGAGTGTCCCGCCGTTGGATATAACCGATATTCTTTATCCGTTGACGCCAAATTATTGTAGGCTGCGAAGTTAATCGCGGGCGGACAAGTTGGGTCGTACAGACCGACACCCATGATGACGGGACAGGTTATCATCGGCGTCAAATGTTTAATATCAAAATAGTCCAAAACGCTGTAAATCGTCTCCATTTTCTTGAAATTCAAGGTAGAATGCATTTTAAATTCCATCGCTGGCCAACTTGCAATTTGAAAATAATTTCTAAAATCGGACAAAAAAGGCACGTCAGGCGCGCACAATTTGATGCGTTTATCCAAAGCCGCGACCGCATAACTCAGCGCCCCGCCTTGACTCGCGCCTTCGACGCCGATGCGCGTTGTGTCAATTTCCGAACGGCTTGAGAGGAAGTCAACCGCCCGAATGCAATCCATGTAAGCACCGCGATAAATATATGTTTTTGCTGAATCTAAACCCTTCAAAAGGAACCCAGGAAAGCCAGGATTTAGGTCGGATTGACTGTTGCCGTGTCCTCTGATATTCAGAAAAAATTGCGCCATCGGTTGGTCAATATCGAAGGGTAGCATGACCGAAGAATAGCCTTGAACGTGCAAAAGAGCGGGCAAATTTGTCTTATTTTTAGGCTGTGCGTAGTAGCCTCTCACGCGAATATTGCCCAAAGAACGCATTTCTACCTCAAAAACATCGGTTTTTGACGTAGAATACTGAGGGGTCTCCGTCAACTTAAATTCAGGCGCAATAACATCCAATTCAGCCCGTGCTTCTTGCCAAAAAGTGTCGAAATCGGTCGGTTGCATCGGCGGCACTTTCGCTTGCGTCGGCTCCACGGCAAAGGCGTAAATTTCCTTCAAATTATTGCCGCGCGCGTCTTGAAAACGAATGGTAGAATGGTAAAAACCGACGGGCAACGAATCGAAACTAAAAGG
>JAYUKJ010000605.1:0-11403 GCA_043764555.1 Saprospiraceae bacterium | reverse complement strand
AATCAGGGTGTTCATCTTCGCTCGTTGAGGCGCCGACGCAAATAACGTCGGGATGTGCGGCGTAAAAATTGATGTAATCCACGCCTTCGTTGCCCGCCGCATAGCAAATAACGCAGCCTTTGCCGCCGCGTCCGTCGCGTGCTGCCCGACTGATTGCGGCGATTTTGTCGGAACCCAATTGGTAACCATTTTCGACGGTTCCCCAAGAGCAACTGACGACATCGGCACCGTTGCGAATCACATAATTGAACATGGCTTCCGTCGATTCGATGCTAAAACCCGTTCCACTGATGGGCATAAAACGCGCCGACGGTGCCGCACCGCACATGCCACCCGTTTGCGGCGCAATTGCCACACCCGCGCAAGGCGTTCCGTGCGAATAGCGCGAGTCACCCGATTGAAGTTGCGAAGAGCCGTTCCACAAGTCCCACGGTTTGACAACTTTAGTGTTCAAATCGGGGTGCGTTAAGTCAAAGCCGTTGTCAATAACCGCCACAACGAGGTTCGGATTGCCATAACCGTCGAGCAATTTCCACGCTTCAACGACCTTAGCGTCGGCGCCCGGCTTGATGCGAATCGCAGGGTTGTCTGGAATCCGCCCGTTGTTTTGCAAATGCCACATTTGACCCATCAGGCGGGCTTGCGGCGTTGCGTAAGCGTAAGGCTCAAGCTCGGTGTCCATGTCTGGCTCCACCCACTTGACTTCCTTGTGTTCGGCCAGTGCCATCGCGCATTTGATGGGATTTGGCGACGCCGCCGTGACAACTGCTACAACCTTGTTGTTCTCGCGCTGCTCTTTGACGGTCAAACTCAACGCGTCGAGCAGTTTTTTTTGCACCGCTTCAGAGACATCTCTGCCGAACTGAATGTAGAGTGTTCCCGTCGGGACGAGCGGTTTATCACTGCCTGGCAAGTGATAAACGTGCGTGGAGATTTCGACTTCATCGAGTCCACGGAGCAGCGTCATTTGGTTGTCGAGTCCGCGTTCTTTCGTTTTATTCAACGAAACCACTTCGAAGCCGCCCAAATGTGGATGCCGATTTGTCTTGATTTCTTCGGCAAGCAGGGAGCGTTCGCCAAGTCCGCGGGTCGTCGTTTCGGTGCGTTTGACGCCGACAAACTTCGTGCTTTTGTTTAATACAACGTCGCCTTTTCCGAAGCGTACTTTGATTTGTTTTGCCATATCAGATGTAGTTTGAGATTTGGGAATTTGGTGCAAGAAATCCCGCTCATACTGAGGGGGTGTATTTGGTGAATGACTCATGCGTGTAATTTTGTCGGAAATGTAAAACGTTTTTTGTTTTCTTGGAATATTACGTCAAATCTTTTTCAAATAAATTGAGGTTACGGCTTATTGTGTCGCGTAATCTTCAATCAATGCACGGCGGTAAGGTGCGTGAAAGGCTAAAACAATATCTGATTTTGGAATGCCTAAACTTTCCAGTTCGAGGGCTGCGCCGGGTTCCGTCCAGTCTTGTTGAATATAGACTTTGCCGTCAATAATGTCAATGTGCAGGCTGATGCCGTGCAAACGCTTGTATTTTTGCCAGCCAACACCCATCAGCAGATAATGTCCATTGGCATCATCGACAATAAGTTGCTCACTGTATTCCTCCGAGTCCGGTGCTTGGTAACCTTTGGTGTGGTTGGCAAGGAGTTGCTTAATGCTTTTTTGATACCGTTCTATTTTATCCATCTTGAAATGTTTTTTTCTATGGGTTGGAATAATATGATTTTCATGTGTTCTTCTTTTATTGTCAACTGTCCAAATTCGTCATTCAATAAAACATCAAAAACGTCTTCTGGCATGGCTAAATATAAAGGTGCGTTTTCACCCGTCATTCTTAAAATCCGTCGATAATTATTGTATTGACCAAGTGCGCCGTGAAATTCGTAGAAAGCGGAAGGCGTTAAGAAGCTTTTAATCTCGACCAAAATACGTTCTTCATCTTTTTCAGCGACGAGAATTCTTTCTGCTTCGAGGTCAATTTCTATGCGTTTGTCGCCAAAGCGCGTGATGAAAGGATCGCTTTTCACGCGCCAGCCGTCTTTTTCAAGCGCTTCTCTAACAACATAATGATACTTGTCTCTTGCCATGTTTGTTATTTTTCACAAAGTTAATTCTAATTTATCAAAACGGTATAATCACCTTACTTTTCACTCAAGAACGACGTTTATACTGAGGGGGCCTTTTTTGGGGAACCAACCATTAAGCCGCGCTTTTCGCTCCTTTCCCCCGCGTTTCTTCCGCCGAAAGCCGTGCTTTGCGCGCTTTCTTTTGGTCGTTGTTGCTTTCGTAGATGCAATATTGGTCGTATTTGGCGGCGTCTTTTCCTTCCCACGTGTCTTTGCCGATGGTGCAGACTTCAATCATTTTTTGATAGATAACGTTGCTTTGTTCCACGCGGTTTTCGACGGCAATGTCGCGGTCGGCAATGCGGTCGTGTTGAATGTTCATCGCCGTTTCAAAGGCTTGACAAGCGTCTAAAACGCGTTGAATTTGTGTTTCCGACACGCCGACGTCGGTCAAAAAGTCGGCTTGTACGCGGGCCACGCGGGCAACACGGCGTCCGCAGAACAGCAATTGCGGGTCGGACATATCGCCGATTTTGGATGTGCCAAATTTGCGGTAGCGCCCCGATTTGTTAGAAAATTTCATCTCCACGCGCGTCATAACCGAGCGAATGGCCGCTTTGAGTTTCTCCGACGCTTCATACTTTTTTTCGGTCATGAGCATTTGGTCACCGACGAGTTCGTCGTCGTCGGGCATTTCGCGAAAGCGGTCGCATTGACTCACAAAACCCGAGAGTTTGTCCAAAGTAAAACCATATTGTTTGAAATGTTCGATGTCGCGATAGGCGAGTCGGATGGAAGTCATGCACAAGGTGTAGAGGTCGGCATCGGGAAAATTGTGCATCCGATTAAACGATTGCTTTTTCATAAGCGGTTGACTGTTAAGTTTTTAAAATTATAATGTTTCTATTATTGCTCAAAAGGCGCGTTATACTGAGGGGTCTCTTTTTCGTTTACAAAAGTAAACATCTTGTGTTGAATAAACAAATATTTTTAAGAAATAATGAGCAAAATGTGTTTTTTCCTCATTCAGAGATTTCTTACCCTTTGATTTAATACAAAACAAACACCGCTAAGTCATAAGGTTTTAACAACGGCTGCTCTAAAATATCACTAAGAATGAGTAAAAGCCGTTTAGACCAACCGAACAACAGAATTTAAAACTAAATGCGTCTTTATTAGCTCATTGCTTGCTGAAAGTGGTATCTTTACCCACGTTTCAGCAAGCAATAACGTTTTTTTAATAATTGAATCATGATAATTGGTAGAGCAAAAGAGCAGGCAGTGCTTCGGGAAGTACTCGAGTCACGTGAATCCGAAATGGTCGCTGTGATTGGTCGCAGACGCGTCGGCAAAACCTTTTTGGTAAGGGAAGTTTATGCCGACCTTGTCGATTTGGAAATTACGGGCATTCAACACGCAAGCATGAAAGAACAGATTCAGAGTTTTACTTTGGCGCTCAAAAAAACGTTTGAATGGTACGACTTTCCAAAGACACCGACTAACTGGCTGGCGGCTTTCCATTTGTTGACAAATTGTCTTGATTCGTATCAAAAAGAGGGCAAAAGAGTCATTTTTTTGGACGAGTTGCCGTGGTTTTCTACCCACAAATCAGGCTTTATAACGGCTTTAGGTTGGTTTTGGAACAGTTGGGCAACGCGGCGCAACGACGTTGTTTTAGTCATTTGCGGCTCGGCGGCTTCTTGGATGATTCAGAAAATTGTGAACGATACGGGCGGCTTGCACAACCGTATCACTAAACGGATTTTTTTAATGCCATTTGATTTGCAAGAAACCGAAATGTACTTGAAAAGTCGGAATATTAACCTCGAACGCTACCAAATTCTTCAACTTTATATGGCATTTGGGGGTATTCCGCACTATCTGAAAGAAGTAAAATCGGGTAAAACGGCAGCGCAAAATATTGAGTCGATATGTTTGCATCCGAGCGGTTTGTTGTTCAAAGAATTTGACCGTCTGTACCCCGCACTTTTTGAATTTTCGGAAAACCACATTGCCATAATCCGCGCGTTGGCGTCGGTCAATCGCGGATTGAATCGCCGTGAAATCATGGAATATACGGGACTTTTAGACGGCGGTGGTACGTCGCGCTTTATTGAAGAATTGAAAATGTCGGGATTTATTTCGGTGTTTTATCCGTTTGAATCGCAGAAAAAAGAATTGTACTACCGTTTAACGGACGAATATTCGCTTTTTTACTTGAAATTCATCGAAAATATGGAAGGAACCGAAGAAGACGCTTGGATAAAATTGAGCGAAACCCAAACTTATAAAGTGTGGTCTGGCTACGCTTTTGAAAATATTTGTTTGAAACACACGGCTCAAATTAAAAAAGCCTTGGGCATTTCGGGCATTTACAGCCAAGCATCGAATTACTACAAAAAGGGAACAAAAACCGAAAATGGGATTCAAATTGACCTCTTGATTGACCGAAACGATAAAGTGATTAATCTGTGCGAATTGAAGTTTTACAACAATGTGTGGACCTTGACGCGTAAAGACCGTGAGGCAATTTTAGAGAAAATAACGCTTTTCAAATCTTTAACGAAGACCAAAAAGCAAGTATTTTTTAGCACCATCTCCACTTTTGGTATCAAGCAAAACGAATACAGTTTGGGTTGCGTGGACAATGCTTTGGCGCTCGATATTCTGTTTGAAAAACTTTGAGGCCCCTCAGTAGTCAGTCAATTTAATGGTGTCGGGTTCAACTTTTGGAAAGTTTGCAACTTTCCAAAAGTTTATGCCAAAAAGAACCCGACACTATTAAATTGACTATCTACTCAGTATAAAATGCAAAAAAGCCTTACAAACGCGTGGTTTGTAAGGCTTTTTCTGTATAAAGTTCTCGACACGCTCATTTTATTTCACCACCACGAAGCGTCCAGAAGCCACCGTTTTTCCGCGTTTATTTTGCAGAACGTACACGTAAGCGCCCGCCGCAAGGTTCATCAAATTAACCGTTTCTGTATTTCTCCCTTCCTCAAATTTCTTTTTTTCAAAGACCGTTTGAACCAATTTTCCCATCGTGTCGCAGATGCGAAGCGATAGTTTTTGCGCCCCAATGGTTTCAAAATTGATGGTCAAATCGCTCGTCGTCGGATTTGGGTAGGCGCTGACGGCCGCAATATTTTTTGACAAAATACCCCCCTCAGTAGTGGACGTCAAAATGCCGACATTGACCAAAGCCGTGTAAATTATCTTTTGTCCTTGCGCATCCATGGCCGTCCAAATTGGTCTGACGACGTTGTTAACGGCGGAAACGTGCGTGTAATCGCCGAAAAATGACGTTGAACGCGGCGAAAAGGCTTGCTCACTTACTTTGAAATTCTGAAAAGTCTCGCCGCCATCTTTGCTCAAAGCCATGTAAACGTCCGTTGCGTTGTTCGTGTAATTGCGGCGGTCGTAGAAAATAAACCATAAATAACCCGTTTTTTGGTCAACCGTCATGGACGTGAAAAACTGTTGCCGATTGCCCGTATCATCGTTGACCCGCTTTTGAGGCGACCACGTTGCGCCGCCGTCGGTCGATTTTGTGAGCCAAATATCGGTATTGTCGGTGCCGTTTTTTTGGTCTGACCAATTGACGTAAATCGTTCCCCGAAAGCGCCCTTGACTCGTGTCGCACGCCGTGAAAGGCAGTCCATTGGCGCGAAAAATGCCCGAAATAGTGTACGTCCAGCCGCCGCCAATGTCCGCAATTTTACGTTCGCGGGGCAACCAAGTTGTGCCACCGTCGAGTGACCGATTGAACACTAAACCCGTTGGACCAGCCCACGCAACGAAGACTTCGCCATTCGTACCTACGCACGGCACAGCGCCTTCAACGGTATTATCGTCGTCCAAACAGTCGCCGCCTTGCGCGTTAATGCGCTTTGCCGCCGTCCAAGAAGTGCCGCCGTCGGTTGATTTCGAGAACAAAATATGGCTGCTATCTTTCGGCGCTGTGCTTTCGTATTTGTCGAACTGCGTCCACGTGCAATAGAGCGTATTGGTGCGGTGGTCAACGGAAATCCAATGTTTATCTTGATTTTTAGTGCCGTCTTTGCCCATAAATGCGCCATTATTCCACGTTTTTCCGCCGTCGGTTGATTTTTGACCAACGATTCTATCAATCCAACTGCCTGCTCCCGACGGCGGATTCGATAGATGGAAATGATAAAATGCGCCCGCCGTATCGCAAACAATAACGGGGTCGCCATGGACGCCAAAGGAAGACTGTTGAACCTTTTTCGTCCATGTTTTTCCCGCGTCGGAAGAATAGTAAACATTTGCAATGTTTGAACCTGCCACCATGCGGTTCGCGTTGCGCGGGTCGATGCAAATGCTTGGCTCGTCGGCGCCGCCTGAGTTGTCGATGACGATATTAGGGTGTTGGGCGGCCATTATTTCGTAAAAAAATAAGGCAATTATTACGGCATAAAAGCGTTTTTTCATTAGAATTAGCGTTGAAATGTAAATATTGGGCGAATGTACTGAGGGGTCCTCAATTTTTAAAATTAGTTCCTTTTTGTTTTATTTTTATCTTCGCCGCACATTCTGAATTCACCTTTTTTTTATCCACTTTAAACAACGTTTTTATTCATGCAAGCGAAGATTTCATCCAACTACGGTTTCATTTTTTGGTTTCATTTGTTCATCACGGTTTTGTCGTGGTTTGCGCCTTTTTTATTTACTTGGTACATCCCGATTGCCGTTTACGCCATTGTTTTATTGCAATTTTTTGTCTTCGGCCGCTGCGTTCTGAACCGTGTGCATGACTTGACCGACGAGCAAAATGACTCCACTTTCTACGCTTTTCTCTTGGAAACAGTCGGCTTTAAGATTAATTATGCGAAAGTAAAACGTTTTGTTCGTTTCTATTTGTACTTTATTTTGACAGCCATCACGCTCGTTTGGCAATTGGTTTTGCACAATGCGCCTTTGCTTTTTTAGATAAATCCGCGTCAATGAGGACCCCTCAGTATTTTCGCATTTTTTTAGACTAAGATAGCGTAATTTTGTAGAAAACAGAACAATATGTCTTATTCAAAATTCAAAAAATATAAAGATTTAGAATCCTTCAATTTGACAATTCAAATTGAAGCTATCGATTTTAAATCGACGCCCATTGTGCCAAGTGATTGGTTGCTAACGACTTTCATCAACAATGCTGATTTGCCGAAAGCGACCGAAAAAGCAAAAAGCGAGTTTTTCATTGCACCAATTTTGACGGAAATTGTGCATCGGAATCGGCATAAAGTGACATTTTTTTCGGGTTATGAATTCAATGTCGAGAAATCGCTTGGCTTGATGGGACATTGTGATTTTTTGATTTCGCGGGTGCCAAAATCACCGATGATTCAAGCGCCTGTATTATCTGTGGTTGGAGCCAAAGATGATAATTTTGAAAAAGGAAACCCGCAATGTATCGCCCAAATGTATGCGTCCAAGTTGTTCAATGAACGTGAAGGAAAACCAACACCTGTCATGTTTGGCGCTTCAACTTTTGGCGTAGCTTGGCAATTTTTGAAACTTGAAGATGATATTGTCAAAGTTGACACGCGCATTTATAGCCTACAAGATTTACCTTTCATTCTTGGCGTGTTGCAATCAATGATTGATTATTATGATGTCAAGTAATTGTTTTTTGATTATAATAGTAGTGCGCAAAAGCCTTGAAAATGTCTATTTTCAAGGCTTTTTTCCGTTTCAAATAAGGTACTGCTGAAGCACGACCTAAGGTTGCGTTACGTTCACGGGTCGTGATAAGAACGTGATACGCCGTCCTTAAATTTGCAATCAATGACGATAATTAATAATAACAATCAAAACTTATGACGTATCCACCGCATTTTAATCATCCATTTAACAATCAGAAAAAAATGAAGAAAATTACACTTTTATTGCTCCTAAACGCCTCGTTCGCGGGCATTTCGATGGCTCAAACGAGCAATACTTTGAAGCTCACGCCGATGTCGCAAACGCGGACGGCGAGTAAAGATTCCTTTGAAGCAGTCTTGAAATCGACCATAAAAAACACATCGACCAAGCAGAAAATAATCGTTTGGACGCGGGTCGTTCAGACAATTACGGCGACCTGGACATCGGCTATTTGTGATAAAAATTCTTGTTACGCAAGCCGCATCGATAGCGAATCTTTTACGCTTGCGGCGGGGGAGGAGAGCAACGTTGACGTGCATTTGTACCCAAATGGCGTGGCGGGCGCGGCAATTATCAACGTCGTGGTGGCTGATAAAGACTCGGCGACGGTTTCCGTTACGGGGCGTTATGGTTTCAATTTGCCCGTGGCGACGGTTGATTTGAAAAATGCGTACCCTGATATTCAGATTTTTCCCAATCCGACGCCGCAGTATTTTACGATAAAAGACGTTGAAAATCGCGTTTCGGAAGCCGCGATTTTTGATGCATTCGGCCGACAAGTTAAGACGTTTAAAAATCCCAATAACGGGCAATTATCCCTATTGGAACTCGCTTCGGGTAGCTATTTTATCAGCTTGTTTAATCAAAAAAATGAAGTCATGAAAGTGGTTGCTTTGATTAAAAACTAAGTGTGGCGCGACTTTAAAGTCGCATTACATTAAAAAAGCCGTTCCGATGCTGTCGGAACGGCTTTTTTAGGCGTTATACTGAGGGGTCTCTTTTTTCCGTGTGCTGTTTTTTATTTCTTCCAAATAACAACGGCCGTTGAATCATTCAAATTGAAATCCTTTTGGCAAGGGGAAGCATTGGCGCGAAAAGCCCACGTGCAAACGGTGTCGCAAGCAGCATTGAGCATATATTGCGGGGCATCAAAAGCGGCGCCGTTGTTGAAAAGCCAAAAGCTACCGTTCTCTTTTTCATACCGCGTAACGCTTGTAAAGTCTTTGTTTTCAGCTATTAACGCATTTATTTTGGTTTGAATACAATTAGATTCAAACTTCGGAACAGGCTCGCAGCCAATGTGATTGTTTCTATCGCAAGCCATAAATCCCAAACAGAAAAAGCTCAATAAAACGATTAGATTTTTCATTACTCATATTTTTAAAGTGAAATGATATTTTCCTTCAAAGACTGTTGTTGCTATCTGAAAGGTTGGGTCAAATGTATTTGCGCACTTATTCGCAACTGCGTTAATGCAATATTTTATACACCAATTCCTTCAACAATTGTCCTTCAGAAACGCCGTCGGAGCCAACGCCTTTTGCTTTCAAATCAAATTCGCGCAACAGACCGATGATGGATTCCACCTTTAGTTTTTGGAAGTTTTTAGCCGCCACATTATAATCTTTTAAGAACCATTCGGAGCGCAAACCCATCGCTTTTACTTGGTCGGCGGGCGCTTGATTTTTGATGAAATGGAACATAAATAGCTTGGAAAAATAGCCGTACAAACTCGAAATGACCATCACGAAAGGCGCGTCTTTGGGGTTTTCTGAAAAATATTTAGCAATCCGATTGGACTTCAAAATGTCTTTGCTCGCCAAGGCTTTTTGCAGTTCAAAAACGTTGTATTCACGGCTGATACCGATGTATTTTTCGACCAATTCGGCGGAGATTGATGCCCCTTCCGTCAAGTTGATTTTGAGCTTTTCCAACTCGTTAATCACCTTGCCCAAGTCGGTTCCAAGATATTCGACCATCAAATCCAAAGCGGCTTGTTCAATCGTTAACTTGTTTTCTTTCAACCAATTACGTATAAAATCTGGTACTTGATTGTCGTACAATGCCTTCGATTCAAAGACAACGGCGTGCTTGACTAAAGCCTTGCCGAAAGCAGTACGCATATCGAGTTTTTTATGTTTGTGGGCGAACAAAAGCACGGTTGTACTGAGGGGATGTTCGACGTAACTTTGCAGCCGTTTCAGGGCTTCATTTTCTTTGCCGCGCTTCAAAAAATCAATGTCTTGCATCTCTTTTATTATCACCACTTGGCGCTCCGACATCATCGGATAGCGCATCGCGTTGTCCACGATTGCCATGATGTCTTTGATGTCTTTTCCGTACAGAATCGTTAGATTAAACGACTTTTCCGCTTCGCTCAAAATGCTGTTTTCGACAACCTCCGTGATGGCGTCAATGAAATACGCTTCATCGCCGTGCAGAAAATAAACGGGTTTTAAATCCCGTTTTTGAATCGATTTTATGATGTCTTTATATTCCATAATTTTTTTAGTTGTAGTGAAAGCGCAACGGAACAGCGTTTAGTCGCACTTCATGAACGCTCAAAAACGGTCGGAAAGGTCTAACTTTTTTATGAATTTAAGGCAGTTGAGGCATTTATTTCAAAACATAATCTCACCTTGCGTAAGCGTTTAATTGATATTGTTGTCAAACAATTGAGAAAATAATGGATAAAATAAGCGTCATTTGCGGCGTAAGAATTGGCGATAATTCAATTTTAGGACCCCTCAGTATAAATGCCTTTTTGGCTACGGATTTAACGGATTTACGGATTGAAGTGCGGTCGTCATAATCCGTCAAATCCGTCAAATCCGTCAATCCGTAGCTAAAAAATCGTGTAGCTAAGTAATACCAAATTTTTTAAAAATCATTCCAATACTATTTTTAAAAACACCTTAAATCATGCAATCTATTATCCGAATCGTTCTATTTATCGGCGTTTTCACGCTTTTTTCATGTAAAAAAAATGAAGAAACGGGAACGCCCGTCGTCGTCATACCGCCGACACCAACAATTAAAGGCGAATTTATGCCGTTTATTTCCATCAAAACGGCGGGCGCTGTTGTCGATGAGCCAAAGGTCAAATCGGAGATGAAAATCTACGTAAAAGACAGCGTTGTGGCGACCGAAAACATCGGTATTGAGATTCGCGGCGCAATTTCGCAACTGATTTACGAGAAAAAATCGTACGGTTTTGAAACTTGGGACGCTTCTAATGTGAGTATCTCCAAAAGTGTTTTAGGTTTGACCGCCCAAAGCGATTGGATTTTGTATGGACCGTATGGCGACAAAACCTTGATTAAAAACGTGTTGGCTTATCAAATCGCCAACTCGATTGGTCGATATGCGGCGAGAACGGCTTTTGTTGAGCTTGAAATCAACGGCGGCTACAAGGGTTTGTACGTGTTGATGGAAAAATTGAAGCGGGATAAAAACCGAATTGATGTGAAAAAATTGGAGATTACGGACAATGATTCAAGCAAAATTTCAGGTGGCTACATCATTAAAATTGACAAAACGGCGGGAAACGGCGGCACAACTCAGGTAAATTATACGGCAACAAATTCGTTTAAATCGCTCTACGATGTGAATGGTGTGTTGACGCAAAATGTGAAAACACATTTTTTATTCGATTATCCAAGCGACAAA
>JAYUKJ010000604.1:0-3277 GCA_043764555.1 Saprospiraceae bacterium | reverse complement strand
CGACTTCGCAAGCGGATATGCGTTTGGCCATCGAAAAAGAACGCCGATTGGAATTAGCTTTCGAGGCGCATCGTTGGTACGACCTCAAACGGACGGGTCGCGCAATTGACGTCATGACGGCGGCAAAAGGAGCGAATAGCGTGAGTTTGGGGTATATTTTGAATAAAAATAAATTGTTTTGGCCGATTCCACAAGCTGAATTGGACAAAAATGTGAAGTTGAAGCAGAATGCGGGATACTGATTTAGAATAACACATTCTTTTTAACACATTTTTCTTTTTTTAACACATAGGCAGATAGGACACATAGTTTTCATTTCCTTTTTATCATAAAACCATGTATCCTATGTGCCTATGTGTTAAAAAAAAGAAAAATGTGTTAAAAAAAATCCTAAAAATGGTATTTATACTGAGGGGTCCCTTTTTTCATAAAAAATAAAAATTCATTAACTCAACAACGATATGAAACTAAAAAATAAGCTGCATAAAACGGCGATTGCGGTGCTAATTATAACCGTTTTAGGCAGTTTGGCGTGGTGCCGAAAGCCCAAAACGGAGGAAGAAGACAAGCCGATTGTGCCAATTTTTTACCCGATTGACGTGTGGACGACGAGCGGTGACCAAAGCAATTTGTTGAAAAATCAATCCGCCGAATTTGCCAAAGGAAAGGACGAGCGATTCCCCGTTATCACCGTCGATACGACGCAACGGTTCCAAACGGTGGACGGATTTGGCTTCACATTGACGGGCGGCAGTGCGTATTTGATTAACAAATTGGGACCCACCGACCGCGACGCATTGCTCCAAGAATTGTTTGGCAACAAAGCCAATTCGATTGGGATTTCGTACTTGCGCGTGAGTTTGGGCGCGTCGGATTTGAGTCCGTCGGTGTTCAGTTACAACGATTTATTCACGGGTCAAACCGACTTAACGCTTGATAAATTTAGCTTATCTCAAGACACGCTCGACCTCATTCCGACGCTCAAACGCATCATTGCCATCAATCCGAACATCAAAATAATGGCATCGCCGTGGAGTCCGCCGACGTGGATGAAAACGAACAATAGCTCGATTGGCGGTACGTTGAAAAGCCAATATTTTGACGTTTACGCGCGGTATTTTGTGAAATACATCCAACAAATGCGCGCCAACGGCATCACAATCGACGCCGTGACGCTCCAAAACGAACCCGAAGCGGGCGGCAACAATCCAAGTATGCTCATGACGGCGGCTCAATCCATTGATTTTGTAAAGAATAACCTCGGACCCGCTTTCAAGGCGGCAAATATTGCAACTAAAATTATTGTTTGGGACCACAATTGCGACAAACCAGACTACCCTATTTCGGTCTTAAACGACGCGGCCGCGAAGCCTTTTATTGACGGTTCGGCTTTCCATTTATACGCGGGAGACATTAGCGCATTGTCTAAAGTGAGCAGCGCGCATCCCGACAAAAACGTCTATTTTACGGAGCAATGGACGTCGGGAAACGGCATTTTTAGCGCCGATTTCAAATGGCATTTAACGAACGTCGTCATAGGTTCGATGCGGAACAAAAGCAAGGTGGCACTTGAATGGAATTTAGCAAGTGATGCCTCTTTTTCACCCCGAACGCCAGGCGGTTGCACGCTCTGTAAAGGCGCAATAACGATTGAAAGTACAACAATTACACGCAATGTTGGCTATTATATCATCGGTCAAGTGTCCAAATTTGTACCGTCGGGTTCCGTCCGCATTGCGAGCGATTTGGTCGGCAATTTCCAAACCGTGGCGTTCCAAAGAGCCGACGGAAAAAAGGTTTTGGTGGTCTTAAACGACGGTTCGAGCCTGCAATCTTTTAACATTAATTGCCACGATAAATGGATAACGGCGGCGCTCGCGGGCGGCACGGCGGCGACATATATTTGGTAAAAAAAGGCGTCATATACTGAGGGGTCCTGAAAACGCAACATCACCTGTATTTGCGAATTCATTCGCAAATACAGTTTAGTCCTAAACAACAATTGTGTTAATCAATTTAAACTTTTTTATTAATTGAAATTAAAAACTATTCAACGTATGAAAAAATTACTCAATGGCAGAGCTTGGTTGGCTGCTGTCCTCGTTATCGCTTTCACCTTCGCGTGTAGCAAAAAAGAACCAGAAGTTATTGCGGGTTATTCGTTCGCTTCTGATGTCGTTGATTTTAGAAAAGTGACGTTTAAAAACACGTCGCAAAACTTCTCCAAACTCTCTTGGAACTTCGGCGACAACACACCCGTTTCCGCCGAAATCGACCCCGTTCACGTCTATGCGGGTGCGGGCGAATTCACGGTTGTCTTGACCGCAACGAGCAATGACGGCAAATCAACGGACATTTCTTCGCAGAAAGTTGTCGTGGCCGATGCCAACGCGCAACTCACGGCTTTGTCGGGCAGTTTGTCCAAAGTTTGGAAACTCCACCGCGGCGTTTCGCCAACCAACAACAGCTACCCGTTGCAGGTCGGACCATTCGCGCGCAACGAAGTTTGGTGGTCAGTCGGCGGTGTCGAAGCATTGTACAAACGCGCTTGTATGCTCAATGATGAATATACGTTCACGCGTGCCGACGGCACGATGAAGTATGACGCAAAAGGCGACACGTGGGGCGAAGGCGGCACGTTTAAAAACAAAGACAAATGCATCGCCACAACCGCCGCTGAAATGATTGGCGAAAATGGCGAAGACCTCACTAAATGGGGCAACGGCACGCATAAATTCAGAATCCAGGGTGGTTCGAAGCCCACTTTGACGGTCATTGGAAAAGGCGCGTTCATTGGTTTGCAAAAAGTTGGCACCAACCTCGAATACAAAACGCCGCAAGATTCGGTGACGTATAACATCATCAAATTGACCGACGCGGCCGTGGATACGATGATTTTGGAGGTGGAATATAAGTTCAACGCAGCGGATGCAACGCCGGGCGGTTACTGGCGTTTTGTGTTGGTTCATTACGACAATCCTGCCGCAGAACCCGCCATTCCAGACCCATCGCCCGAGGCAAGTTTCACAACGGTCGTCAATGGTTTGACGGCAACTTTCACGAATACGTCCAAGTTTGGCACGACTTATTTGTGGGATTTTGGCGACGGCACAACCGCTACAACCAAAGACGTGACCAAAGTTTACACGGCTTCAAGTTTGTATAAAATCAAAATGACGGCGACAAATCCAGCGGGTTCGGCGTCTTCAACCCAAGAATCGTTTGTGACAACGTCCATTTTGACGGACGCCGCTTTGCAAGGTGCAGCGTGGAAAGT
>JAYUKJ010000603.1:0-11430 GCA_043764555.1 Saprospiraceae bacterium | reverse complement strand
CTAAAACAGCACGTTTTAGTCGGTTTTTGCCTTTTATACTGAGGGGTCCTATTTTAGAATATTCTCTGATAGTTGACGCCTTAAACCGCTATTAAATTGTCACGTTGGACTCTCATTTCCACGAAAATTTATAGTTTTGCAAAAAATAAATCAATGTCCATTGTCCTCATTTTCAATAACAAAGACCCCAAACCTTGGGCAGAATCTTTGACAAAACAACTGCCTGAAACGGCTATTCATGTCTATCCAAACGTCGGCGACCCCGATTTAATTCGCTTCGCAATATGTTGGAAACCAACAAATTATGTACTTAACGAGTTCCCAAATCTGAAAGTCATTCAGTCGGCAGGTGCGGGCGTTGACCACATTTCAAGAACGCAAACGATACGTCCAAACCAAGTTTTGACCCGCATCGTTGACGACAATCTCACGCATGATATGTGGGAATTTCTGTTGGCGGCGGTGCTGTCAAATATCAAAAAACTACCATTCTATGCGCGGCAACAAAACGACAAAAATTGGTCGCCAACGCCTTATCAGACGTTTAAAAATACGACCGTTTCTATCTTAGGGCTTGGGCAAATCGGAGCATTCGTGGCGGCGCAATTTGCTGCTTTGGGTTTTGTCGTCAAAGGTTGGTCACAATCGGAAAAACACATCGAAAATGTGCAATCTTTCGCGGGTGAAAATGGATTTAATGCCGCGATAAACGACGCCGATTTTTTGATGAATCTATTGCCATTAACACCCGAAACGGAGAATATTTTGAATAAAAACACGCTAAAACAAGCGAAAATGGGCAGTTTTTTGATAAATGTGGGCAGAGGTGAGCATTTAGTCGAAGCCGATTTGATAGCGCTTTTGGACGACAATCACTTATCGGGTGCGTTGTTAGATGTGTTCAGAACCGAACCTTTGCCAACGGAACATCCATTTTGGGCGCACCCAAAAATTCAGTTGACGCCGCACATCGCCAGCATCACTAATTTTGAAAGTGCCACTGAGCAAATCGCTCAAAACTATCGGAATTTCAAATCTCACATTGCTTTGCAAAACATTGTTTCACTTGAAAAAGGGTATTAAAGTACGCATTAAAATGGGTATTTTAAAAAAAAGAGACCCCTCAGTATTTCACCTAAAAAACGCTAAAATTCAGCGCAAACTCGCATAAATATCGCACCTTGGCGCATCTTTAACAACGTTAAAATCTGAAAAAATGTCCAATCGTCCGCGCCTATATGACAATCATGGTAGAGTCATAAATTACGTCCGTCTCGCCGTCACCGACCGTTGCAATCTGCGGTGTTTTTACTGTATGCCCGAAGAAGGCATCAACTTTACGCCCAGAAATGAGCTGATGAGTTACGAAGAAATGTTGCGACTTATCGGCATTTTGGCGCGTTGTGGCGTCTCAAAAGTGCGGATTACGGGCGGAGAACCCTTTGTTCGCCGCGATATTATGCAATTACTGAGGGGTATCGCCGAAACGGATGGCATCGAAACGTTGAATTTGACAACAAATGGCACTTTAACCGCACCACACGTGGCAGAATTGAAGGCTTTGGGCATAAAATCGGTCAATTTGAGCCTCGATTCGCTCGACCCAAAACGCTTTTTTGAGGTGACGCGCCGCGATGAATTTGCCAAAGTGTGGCAATGTTTTGAAGAATTATTGAAACATGACATTAAAGTAAAAATCAATGCCGTCGTGATGGAAGGTAAAAACGACGCGGATATTTTGGAAATGGTGAGTTTAACAAAAAAATACCCCGTTTCAGTTCGTTTCATCGAAGAAATGCCGTTCAATGGTTCGGGCAATCACTACGATAAATTGAAATGGAATTGGCAGGAAATTCTAAAAGCCATTAAAAACGAATATCCCGACATTCAAAAACTCCAAGATGAACCCAATTCGACGTCGTATAACTACATGATTCCCAATCATTTAGGTACAGTCGGCATCATTGCGGCATACAGCCGAACGTTTTGCGGCACGTGCAATCGGATTCGCGTGACGCCGCAAGGTTTGCTCAAAACGTGCCTCTACGATTCGGGTGTTTTCAATTTCCGCGACCTCATGCGGGCGGGTGCTACGGACGAGCAAATCGCCTCTACCTTGCTCGATGCCCTCGGCAATCGCGCCAAAGATGGTTTTGAAGCCGAAAATCGGCGGTTTTTGGGCGCGCCTGTAACGGAAAGTATGACGACGATTGGTGGGTAAATAGGACCCCTCAGTATAAAGATGCTTTTCAAGCCTTAAATACTGTTTGCAGTTCAAACTGCAAGCAGTATTTAAGGCTTGAAAAGCACTAAAATTCACTAAAAATGGATAAAAAGCACATTTACGCCACCTAATTCCGTCAATTCTCTATATATTTGTCAAACATTTCAAAAATAAAATCATGGTTCAAGCAGTTTTTAATATCTCGTCAAATGATTTTGACCAACAGCTTTTTGATAAAATTAAGTCGTTTATCCAAGGCAATGATTCTGAAATTCAGGTTCGCATAAAGCGGAAAGAAACCCGTGAGGAAATGCGACAACGCATCGAACAGGCTATGGATGCTACTATTCGTGGTGAAAATCTTGTCTCATTTACGGGCGATCAGTACGAAAATCTTGTCAAAAACTTGACTAAATAAATGAGAAACGTACAATTTCAAGAGAAAGCATACCAAGAATTTGTTGAATGGGCTGAAAATGACATGGACATTTTCCTCAAAATTGACCGCCTCATTCGGGATATTAGCCGCGACCCATTCAAGGGGCTTGGTAAACCCGAACCTTTAAAATATCAATACAAGGGATTTTGGTCGCGTCGAATTACCCAAGAGCATCGTATAATTTACCGCGTTATGGAAGAATTGGTCGTTATTGTCAGTTTAAATGGACATTACGGCGATTGAAAAGAGACTCCCCAGTATATTGGTGGTTTTCTAACCTTAAAAGCGTCTTGCAGTTTAAACTGCAAGACGCTTTTAAGGTTAGAAGGATAAAATGCTAAACTGCACGCAGTTTTAAAATCTTAATCAATTGAAAATCAATTATTTATACCCGAAATTTGAATTCCCAACATCGCTCCGAATAAAATCGAGCAAATAATCTTTCATCGTTTGCTTGGTCAAAATCATTTTGATTTTCATTTTTTCGTGCAAATCTTCGGGAATATCAATCGTGACGCGCACCAATCGCAAGTTTTCTTCTTCTGCCAAAATCGCAATTTTAGAACGGCGCGATGGCTTCTCCCCTACCCTTGCGACCGTTTTGGGCGCAACAGTTTTTGCCTCAACCTTAACTTTCGGCGGCACGTTTACTTTGGGGGACTTCTCCTGATTTTCTTGAGACCCCTCAGTATAAATGGCTTTTTTAGCCGTTTCTGTCGCTTTTTTAGGCTCAATTGCGGGTTTTACAACTTCTGCAATCGGTTTCTTTTCGTTCAACTCACGGTTCGCTTGCTCAATTTTATCTGCCGTAAATTTATTTTTAATGGATGGTTTCATATTTTATCAAATTTTGAATTTTCGGACACATATATATACGTGTGCGAAAAATTGATTTACAAATATTTTTCAATGATTGCCGACACTTCATCGGCGAGTTTTTGCATTTCTTCTTTCGCTTTTTTGTCTTCGTATTCGACAACGCCTTTGCCCTCAATTTTTGCTTCGCGATAAGCTACGCGATACGCAATTTTCGATTTCAGGACGGGCAACTCAAATTCTTGCAAAATGTCTTCAACTTCGCGGTCAATGCGCAAGTTTTGATTGTATTTGTTTAGAATAATGTGCGCTTCAACGTCGCCGCCGATGCGTTTTTTCATCATTTTCGCTTCTTTGTACCGTTTCATGAAGCGTTCCAAAGTCCGAACTTCTTCAATACTCGGAATAATCGGGATAAAAACGGCGTCAGAAAGCAAGATTGCCTTACTCGACAATTCAAAAAGCGCGGGCGTTCCGTCAATAATCACGATGTCGTAGTTGTCCGCAACTTCCAAAACCCGTTCGGTCACGTTGTCTTGATGCACACATTCGACATCAATTTTGACCAAATCGGCACCACGGTCGTTGCCCCAATCCATCGTGGTTTTCAGTTCAAAATCCGTGTCCACCAAAAAAACGGAATGTCCTTTTAGCCTAAGGCAAACGGCGATGTTTTGGGCAATTGTGGATTTGCCAACACCTCCTTTCAAATTCGTGATTGAGAGAATCATAGAGTTTCTATTTTAAAATGTAAAACGGAAGTCAATCCGTGAATATCCAAAATGATTAAAAATTCAAAATTAGAGGACCCCTCAGTATAAACTGCAAAACGGGCATCAGTTTAACAGTTTGTAAGGCTAAACTGCAAACCTTAAGAACTAAGAAACGCCCAAAAGTAAAAAAGTGTCGCAGTTCAAACTGTTAAACACAAAGACACATTCCCGTTTCTAAGGTAATCCTGTCAAACGGCAAAAAGGGCAGACAGCGACCCGTTTTTACTGCTGAACTTAAAGCCATCAAAACGTTTAGCAGGAGTGCAGCAAAAACAGCAATAAGTTTAACAGTTTTTAAGTATCAACTGCTGTACTTACAAAAGGTAATCAGTTTGAACATAAAAAAGGTAAAACTGCAAACCGTTTTTAAGTTTAAACTGTCAAGCTGCAAATATGCAAACAGTTTTTAAGTTTTCAAGGATAAACGGGAAAAAGTTTCTAAGTTTTTACTTTTTACCTTAAATACTGCTTACAGTTTTGCAGTTTGAAACAACGAATTTGTAGTGAAGGACGAGAAACTGATAAACTGCAAGCAGTATAAATTGAAATAAGTGGATTTAAAATAAAAATAAAGAATTAAACTGCAAAACTGCAAGCAGTTTTAGACAAAATGAAAAGTTATTTACTGGAAAGTGCCTGAAATAACCATAATAGGAAAGGAGAAATAATGCTATTTTTTAGGATTCTAATTAGCATAAATAAAAGGAAGTATCCAATTTAGGACAATGTACTTTAAACGGCTTAAAATCAAAAAACAAGCGCAAAAACAAACATTTTGAATTATTTTAAAAAGGCAAAAAAAAACATCGAAAAATGTTTTAAAAAAGCGTGTTTTAAATCTAAAAAGAGCATTTATGCTGAAGAGTCTTCTAAAAGAAAAAATTCAAAAAAACTTAAAAAGATTTCTTTCAAGGTTTCTTATTTAATTCTTTTCTTTATTTTTTAGAGTACCCTAATTAATTGATTATCAAACAGTTAGAGCATGATATAACGTCAGAAAAGTACCTAACTGCGTCAGAAAAGTACCAATCCTTTCATTCATTGCGTCAGAAAAGTACCGATTGCGTCAGAAAAGTACCAATTTGAAAATGTGTTTTAAGAATTCGCCCCTATTGCGTCAAAAAAGTACCAAATTGAAACTATTGAATCTCACATCTTTCTATTACGTCAAAAAAGTACCAAATATTAACGTATTTCCCTTCCAAATGTGCTTTCTATTACGTCAAAAAAGTACCAAACCAACTTTGGTTGTCCACAATCTGCCCATTACGTCAAAAAAGTACCAAATTCTAATCTATCGCAATGTCCTCCATTACGTCAAAAAAGTACCAAATTGAAGACCGCCTATTTATTTTTCCATTGCGACCATTTTCTCAATAAAAAATGGCTTTAGGTCATTTATATGGACTAAAATGATGTATTTCAGAAGATTAAATGCGATTAGATTCTTTATCTTTTTTCTAATTTCTGCCGTTAATTTTTCCTGAAACACCCCTATTGCGTCAAAAAAGTACCGAAAAAACGTTTTTTTTGACATTTTAAAAAACTTCCTATTGCGTCTCGTTGGTCAATTGACGCGATAGCTTTAAAATTGAGCTTTGAATCGTAGCTTTTCAATTTTAAATCATTTTATTCGCTAATTTTAATCATGGTAATAGCCACTTTTAATTAAGGAATAATACAATTTGCTTGTTAAATTCATGGAAACGCCGCAACCTACTGACCAGTTTAACCGCATCGTCACCATATCGAATCAAGCCGCCGAATACCCGCCGCTTGACCTCTCAAAAATGCAGTATCAAGCCCTTTTGATACTCGTTTCGTGCATCGACAGCACGCAAAAACCCGTGTATGGGATTGACGATATTGTGGAAGAAATTCGCCAAAGAGGCATCACAGATAGCCAAGAACAGATGCTTTTTTTGGAAGAAGTTATCCTTCGACAGAACACTTATCGCATACCTTACAAGGAATATTTGCGCTATTTTACGGGCGGCGATGCACCACAAGGCTCGGTTATTCAGCGGGCAATGGACGCCGTTTTGTCTCTCAACAATAAGTCATTTAAGTTCAATAATCCCGATTTTGAAGGCAGTTTTGTGTGGTTTCAAGCGGTGGCTTTGGACAAAAAAACGAACGATTTGGTGTTTGTAATCACCAGTTTTGCGAAGCCATTTTTACTCGGATTGCGGCGTGATTTCTTGCAATTATTGGCTGAAAGCACCATTGAGTTTGACGGAAAATACTCCGTTCCCATCTTTATGTATCTTAAAAGTAAGCTCTTCGACGGTCGGCAAGAGTACCACAGCAGTGAGTCTTTGGAAGTTTTTAAACGTCGTTTTGGACTTGATTTGATTAAAACTTACGATCGATTTTTCGATTTCCAACGCCGTATTTTAGACGTTGCGGAAGCCGATTCTTTGAAAAGTGGCGACATTCGGTTCGTCTTTACGGGCGTTCCTGAGCCGGGCAGCAAGAAGATTTCGGAGCTTCAATACAGCATTTATCGCATC
Source organism: Saprospiraceae bacterium (assembly GCA_043764555.1). Taxonomy (GTDB): domain Bacteria; phylum Bacteroidota; class Bacteroidia; order Chitinophagales; family Saprospiraceae; genus JAAFJT01. The sequence continues at coordinate 4,665 of JAYUKJ010000603.1, read as the reverse complement.
GGAAACATCAAACCGATACGGGGTAAAAAGGCGTTGCCCGCCGCACAAAAAGAATCTGAAACCATGCTTTATATGCCCACAGAACCCGATTCGAGTAGTCAAACACATCGGCAAAAAGTGACGGCTTTGAACGATTCTCAGCGCCGCGCTTACGAGTTTTTGGCAGCACAAGGCATTAATCGCGGCTTTATTGTCGATAAAATTTTGGTTCATCCCAATTTTAAACTCGAAATACTGAGGGGTGGTGAATTGGAATACGTGGAAACGATTTGGCAGTATTTTTTGAAAAAAACGAAATCGTTGGAGAAAGCGGGCGCCTTCGTTTTGTGGTGGAAAAATGGGCGATTGACACGCACCGAAGTGCATTGGCAAGCCGTTGAAGTGATTACGCGCAAGCGCAAAGCCGCAGAAAAACGGGCGTCAACGAACAATATATTTACCCAAATAGCGGATAAAAAAACGCAAATGCCAGCGAATGAAGTTGTCAAAACGACGGTTGACTACGAGACATATAAAAAAATGGCGAGCCTTCAAAATTCACCTAATGCATTGAATATCAGCGGAATAGGGCAGAAGGGTGCATTTAATTACGCGGCATTTCAACGCGACTACCCCTCCGTATTTCAGCAAATTATTGCCGAGAGAACCGCCGCTTTTGTTACATTTAATCAGTTACCTAATTATAGGCAATTGCTCGAAAGTAGCGTTATTGCGCACGCTGAAAGTTGGTGGAAAGCGAGCGTTAAATAAATTTTCTGCATTTTAAACTGCAAAAATGCAAGCAGTTTGAACTGCCAAACTGCAAAAAAATAATTATAAAAAAAGGATTCAACTATCTGATTATCAATTATTTATGAATAAGAATTTCATTAAAGGACAATGGGTAGATGCCGAAAGTGGCAACACTTACCCCGTTTTGAATCCCGCCACCGAGGCGGTTATTAAAGTCGTGCCTTTTGGCGATGCGACCGATGCACACGCCGCAATTGACGCCGCCGCTGCCGCTTTTCCGTCTTGGAAAGCGACAAATGCTTGGGCGCGCGCCGATATTTTGAAACGCACGGCGGATTTGATGCGGGCAAGAGCGAAAGAATTGGGCGCAATTACGACCGCCGAAGCGGGAAAACCGTCGCCCGAAGCGGTAGGGGAGTGGGTTGTTGCGGCGCAATTTTTTGAGTGGTTTGCCGAAGAAGGCAAGCGCGCTTACGGTCGGACGATTGCGACGAGCCGCAACAATAAGCGGATGTCGGTCATTTCGCAGCCTGTCGGCGTGGTTGGGATTATCACGGCTTGGAACTTTCCCGTTTGGAATATTGCGCGGGTTTGGGCGGCTTCGTTGGCGGCAGGCTGCACTTTTGTCGCAAAACCTTCGGAATATACGCCTTTGACGGCGATGGCTTTGATGGGAATTTTGGCAGAAGCGGGGTTGCCCGTGGGCGTCGGAAATTTAGTTTTAGGCGAAGCCGAAGGCATCGGAAACACACTGTTGGAACGTCCCGAAGTGCGAAAAATGCACTTTGTGGGCAGCACGCGCGTCGGTAAATTGTTGATGAATGGGGCGTCAAAAACGAATACAAAACTCTCTTTGGAACTCGGCGGCAACGCGCCATGCATCGTTTTTGACGATATTGACGTGGAAATGGTGGCAAAATCGGCCGCTTTGGCGAAGTCGCGCAACTGCGGACAAGTCTGCGTTTCGCCGCAACGGTTCATCGTTCATCGCTCGATTTATGACCAATTTTGCGACCAAGTTACCGAGACAATGGCGGCTTTTAAAATCGGAAATGGGGCAGAAGCAGGTACGCAATTGGGTCCACTCATCAACAAAAATCAACAACGGATGGTCGGTAGCATCGTTGACGAAGCCGTAAAATTTGGCGCGACGTTGTTGACGGGCGGCAAAGTACCCCCTCAGTATAAATCGGGTTTTTACTACGAACCGACCGTTTTAGCCGATGTTGAGACCGATAATCCGATTTTTAGGAAGGAAATTTTCGGTCCCGTCATGTCAATTACGCCGTTTGACACGTTGGAACAAGCCGTAAATATGGCCAATGATACGGAATATGGTTTGGCGGCGTATCTTTGGACAAATAATTTAAAAACGTCAATTAAAGTCAGCGAAGCCTTAGAATTTGGTATTATTGGCATCAACGAATGGACGGCTCACGCGATTGAAGCGCCGTTTGGCGGTTGGAAACAAAGCGGTTTGGGCTACGAATGTGGCGAAGAAGGACTGCATGAATATTTGGAAAAAAAACTGATTGCGATTGGCGACCTTTAGCACATATTTTTTTGGAACACATAGTCACATAGGACACATAGTTTCCTGCTGAATGACAAGAAACTATGTGTCCTATGTGTCCTATGTGACTATGTGTTCCAAAAAAAAACTTAAAGAGGACCCCTCAGTATAAATGACAAAAATGGTGTAAAAACAGCGAAAACAGTATAAAAATGGAGCAATACGCGGCAGTTCTCATCTATGCGATGCCAATTTTTCTAAGCCTATTTTTTATTGAAATGGGCATTGAGCGGTATTTTGGCGCAAAAGTGACGCGCCCTTTAGACAGTATTTCGAGCCTCACTTCGGGTATGACGAACGCCTTGAAAGACGTGTTGGGCATCAGCGTAACGATTATGAGTTACGGTTGGTTGGTCGGGAAAATTGCGATTTTCCATATCGAAGCCACGTGGTTGACGGCTCTAATCGCCTTTATTGCCATGGATTTTCAAGGTTATTGGTCGCATCGATGGACTCACGGCATCAATTTTTTGTGGAACCGCCACGTTATTCATCACAGTAGTGAAGAATTTAATTTGTCGTGCGCTTTGCGGCAAACGGTGTCGAGTTTTGTGAATTATTTCACGTTTTTGCTCATTCCCGCGGCTATTTTGGGCGTGCCAACGGGCGTTATTGCCATCGTTGGACCGCTGCATTTGTTCCTCCAGTTTTGGTACCACACCCGCTTGATTGGCAAAATGGGTTGGTTGGAACACGTTATAGTAACGCCGTCGCACCACCGCGTTCACCACGCAATCAATCCCGAATATTTGGACAAAAACCACGGTCAAATCTTCATTTTTTGGGACAAATGGTTTGGGACTTTTCAAGAAGAATTGGCAAATGTACCGCCTATTTATGGCGTTACGCGCCCCGTCAGAACGTGGAACCCATTGAAAATCAACTTCTTACATTGGTGGCTGATGTTTACGGATGCTTGGCGCGCGCAAGATTGGAAAGACAAAATTCGCGTTTGGTTTATGCCGACGGGTTGGCGTCCTGCGGATGTCGAAGCGCGTTTTCCAGTCGAAAAAATCACGGATGCTTACGCTTACGAGAAATATGACACACGGGCTTCTCCCGTTTTTATTGCGTGGTCATGGCTTCAAATGTTTTGTCATTTGTTTTTGTTGTCTTACTTTTTTGCGTACATCGGCAAAATTGGTTCGCCCGACATCTTCTTTTATGGCGTATTTTTCTTTGTTTCCATCTACGCTTTTACCGAACTAATGGATAAAAATAGCCATGCGTGGTTGTTTGAAACATTCAAATCCATCATCGGTTTTTGCTTGATGTATCGGACGGGTGATTGGTTCAAATCGAGTCAATTATTAGGTAATTGGGTAACTTATGTTGTTTTAACGTACTTTATTTTATCAATTTTTGCCGCCTTTTGGTTCGTTTTCCATGAATTTAGGCAAGAAGAAAAACAGGAAAGTATGAGCGTTGCTTGATTTTTTGAAAAATAGGACCCCTCAGTATAATTGTTGCTTTTTTAATGAAAATGCTTACTTTTGTTCGAAATTTTGATAAAACGAACAAAAATCAGGCATCTATGAAAAATTTAATTGATATTCAAACCCTTGCTGATTTGCGTCTGGAAGAAGCCGAACATCTCTGCAAAGGCGGGTATTTTGATGGCGCATTTTATTTGGCGGGTTATTCTATCGAATTATATTTGAAGGCAAAAATTGCTGAAAATCTTGATGTTTTCGACTTTTATAGTCAATACGCACCCAAAAGTGATTTGTCAAAAACCTTTTTGATTCACAATTTAGAACGTTTGGTGCTATTATCGGGTTTGCAGACTAAATTTAGTGCTGCAAGAGATGCTGATTCTATTTTAGATGATGCTTGGGTAACCCTTAAAGAATGGTCAGAGAAAAGTCGTTACGACGTTAGAGGTTTGCATTCGGCAAAAAATGTAAACGGATTTATTAACGCTTTAAAAATAATAATAAGATGGATAAAGATGAATTAATGAACATTATGCGTTTGTTTATCGCAACAATAGAAGCTGATGGCTACCCTATTGCTTTTGCGGGTATTCCTCCTTCACTGCCAGAGTACGAAAAACCTTATAATTTACAAGTTTTTTCGCCAAAATTGATGGAATTAGATATTTCTATTGGACGCTCTCTACTCGTTCAGTACAAACATAAATTGTTGCCTTCGGAGGTTCGCCGTTTGATTTCAGGTATTCAATTGTGTCGAACAATCGAAGATATTGTTTGTCGCGAAGAAGATGTTATTGTCAGCCGAATTAAATTTCGCCCGCTTGACATTCCTTATCGGTTTCTTGAAATGGTTTAAAAATAGCGCGTTTTCTGGGAAAATAGGACCCCTCAGTATAAAAGCCGTCCCGTTAGCTAACGGGACGG
>JAYUKJ010000602.1:0-11475 GCA_043764555.1 Saprospiraceae bacterium | reverse complement strand
TTGCCGCGAAAATCATTGCTTACGCAAAAACGGACAAAATGGGTTTGGCAAACGCGCAAGTTGACTTTCCAAAACTCCGCGAAGACGCCACAAAACGCGGCATTACGGACCAATGGACGAGCCGAGAATTCCCCGTTCGTCCGCCGATGTTGCCGTTTTATGGCAATGTGAAAACGTGGAATTTCGACAGTGCTACGAAGGTCGCGATTCGCCCCGCCGCACCGCCCGCAGTGGGTAGCGCGGAATTCAAAACGGCGCTAACGGAATTGCAAAATTTGTCGAAAAATCGAACCCGCGAGCAGTTCAGCATCGCCTCATTTTGGGCAGACGGCGCGGGAACTTACACGCCGCCTGGCCACTGGAATCGGACGGCAACCGAGTTGATTCACAAAAATAAATTTAGCGAAATTCGCGCCGCACGCACGCTTACTTTGATGAATACTGCCGTTCAGGACGCGGGAATCGTTTGTTGGGATGTGAAATATTACTATTTAACGCCGCGTCCGATTCAAGCCGACGCGAGCTTGAACACGTCAACGGGCGTTCCCAATTTCCCTGGCTTCACGTCGGGTCATTCGACTTTTTCGGCGGCTGCCGCAACGGTTTTGGGTTACGTTTTTCCTTCCGAAGTAACAAGTTTAGACGCGCTTGCCAAGCAGGCGTCTGATTCACGGGTTTTCGGCGGCATCCACTTCCGTTATGACTGTGAAATCGGTTTGACGCACGGTAAAAAAGTGGGTAATTATGCCGTTACGCGCGGAAAATTCGATGGTTCAGGTCTTTAAAAAGCGGTTACGAATAAGAGAAATCTTTTAAACTCAAACAAAAAAGCGGTTCGATACTGAGGGGTATCAAACCGCTTTTTTGTTTGAGTTTAAAAGATTTGAAAAGGTTTGAACATCAAACACATTGTATTTACTTCGCAGATACAACTACTTGACTGTTATGTAAAACTCGTAATCTTTTTTGCCCGTTGCCGTCGTTGCTTCGCCGCGTTCGTCGGCTGCTTTGAGGTTGTTATCGACGCCGAGTGCGGGCAATGTGTCGTTGTGGACAATCGTGTTAACGAGGACGCCGCCTTTCCAAACGCGGTGCGTTGTGGTCAAAACGTCGCGCGTGTCGTCGAGATGAATCGTCGTCAAAAGAGTTTCAACGGCACCGTCGCGGGTGATGTCTTTTGTTTCAACTTTATCGCTGTCGGCGGCGGTAGGTGCTTCTTCGCTGTCGCAACTCGATAAGGTTATTGTCGAAAAAATAAGTAAGAATAAAAAACGATTTTTCATTATTTGAAATAATTGAGATGATGAAAGAGAGTCTCGGATAAGGCCTTTTTCAGCGCTTTAAAGTGCGTAAAGGTAGTTTTTAGTCGTCAAATCGCGGGATTTTTAAGAAGAAATACGTCCTTTAAGCGACTAAAAGTGTTTATTCAATTTTAGAAAAAAACGAACTGAGCCGACCTAAATGTGTTGGCGTGCGCCTCCACTATTGTCGCAACCCGTGGCGAATAACCGCCGCCCATGCTCACCGAAACGGGAACATTGTGGCGTTTGCACAGTTCAAAAACGAGCAAATCACGCTGCCGACAGCCTTCTTGGGTGAGCTTCAATTTGCCCAATTTATCAGTCGCCAACACATCAACGCCTGAATTGAAAAACACAAAATCAGGTTGAATAGCGTCGAACAAGCGCAACAAATTTTCACGCACGGTTGTCAAATAAAACTTGTCTTCCACGCCGTCAGGCAAGCCAATATCGAGGTCACTTTGCTCCTTGTGCAACGGATAATTGTTGGCACCATGAACGCTGAAAGTGAAGACAAATTCGGCGTTTAAAGTTTGAAGTTTAAAGTTTGAAGTTTTTGAGGACCCCTCAGTATTTTGCCATTTACGACTCGACTTTCTGAATATTTCCGCCGTTCCGTTGCCTTGATGTACGTCAAGGTCGATGACGAGAATGCGTTTTGCTAAGTTATTGTCTATCAAATAGTTAGCGGCAATTGCGACATCGTTAAGCATACAAAAACCTTCGCCATGGTCGCTAAACGCGTGATGTGTACCGCCTGCCGTGTTCATTGCGACGCCGTATTTCAAGGCAAAAAGGGCGCATTGAACCGTGCCGCCCGCAATCGTTGCCGTTCTTTTTATGAGCTGTTCGGTCAAGGGAAAACCAACTTTGCGCATCTCTTTTGGCGTCAATTCGGCGTGACTCAGGCGGTGCCAATAATCGGCCGTGTGCGTCGTCAAAATAAGGTCGGACGACAGGATTTTGGGGTGAAAAATATGGTCGTCCGTCACCGTTCCTTCGTACAACAACTGCTCGCAAATCAACTCGTATTTGAGCATCGGAAAGCGGTGTCCTTCGGGCAATTCGAGTTTATAAATAGGCGAATGCGCAATTTTTAGCATTAATTCTAAACATTAATGAACATTAAAAAAGGGTCTAACAAATTTACCTTTTGGAAAGTTGTCAATGCTCTTTTTGTTGAATGTAAAAAAAGACCTCTCGGAATAACTTTCCAAAAGTTGCAACTTTTGGAAAGTTATTACACGATGAAAAGGTAAATTTGTTATGCACCCGACCTTTAAGAGGCGCAACCCATCTAAAAAAATACCGTTTGACCACAAAAAAAACGCCGCTTACTGCCCCACGGGAAGCAAGCGACGTTTTTTTTAAAACAGTTTCTTAGGACGCAACGGTTTATTTTTGAGCCGCGCTGTTAAGCGGCTTAGGCAGTGCCTCGGGCGCTTTTTTGTAAGTACCTATGCCCATTCGCTTGTCAATCTAATCCATTTCATCAAGGGCGGCAACGGCAATAAGGTTGCCACCGCCGAACGGACTTTTCTGATGTAAATGCTGTAATATTTAAAATTCCCTAAGAAAAGACGCCGTGTTTCAATTGGCACCCGCTTGCGGTTTAGACATTTTTTGGTGCCGCGTCGCTCGGTTTTGTTGGGTCAATTTCACCGTCTTTTTTGGCAGCCATTTTCCGATAATTGGGCGCGTCTTTCACGATTTGCTTACTAACGGGGTCGTTAGAACTATCAAATGACTTTTTAGCGTCCGAAGCATAGCGAAAGACATCTTTTGACAAAAAATTATAAGGCTCGTCCAAGATAGCACCCGCGGCGTTGTGACCGTTGTAGGCGGCAACAAAAGAAGGAAACAAGGCCGTTTTGACATCAAAATCGGCAATGTCAAACTCACCCGCAACGGCTTTCGGGTTTTTTTTGACGGCGCCTAACCAATATTGAGCAAAAGCTACGTTTTTTTCGCCCAAGTAGCCTTTTCCGTCCGTGCCTTTGTAGATGCCGGTAGCGGCTTCCTCGTACAAGGCTTGAAGTTCGGTTTGTTTAATTTCGATACGCGCCCAAACATCAGTATTGGGGGCAATGGTTTTTTGACGATTCATTTCTACGATTTTTTAAAATTTTACATAAAAATTATTTTTATAAAAAGTTAAGCGTCACGCGTTAAAGAGGACGCCTAACAATGAAAACTGAACGCATAAAATTACATAAATATTTCATTCTAAATGTTTTATTTAAATATTTTTATTATTTATGGAATAAATTGACCGCAGTAGCGGTTTCTAAACGGCTGTAACGGTTTTCAAACGGCTGTAACGGTTTTCAAACCGCTGTAACGGTTTTCAAACGGCTGTAGCGGTTCTCAAACGGCTGTAGCGGTTTTCAAACGGCTGTAACGGTTTTCAAAAACGAAATTATGTACCAATTAACGCAGCGTAAATTTTGATTAAACAACGCGTTGATTGTCAAACTTTCCGAAAGTTAAAAACTTTCGGAAAGTTGTCTTACGATATTTAATGTATAATGCCGTTTAAAATTAGACGTATCTTTGCTACCTAAGAAAACAACAAATCTGTTATGTCTATTCAATCCGCCGACGCGTTCCTAAAACTTGACCCCCTCAGTACAAACGACAAAAGCCTTTTAAACGACGCGTTTTAAAGGCTTTTTGACGTTTATACTGAGGGGGACGTTTAGGATTAAACCTATTTTTTAAATTGTTGAATACCCCCCATTCAAATAGCAAAACATTTATACTTTTGTGTTTACTTTAACAGCGCAGCTACGCGATGTCTTTCACACTACTTTATTTAATTTATCCAAAACATTGTCTTAAATGAAAAAAATATTCACGCTACTTGTCTTCTTGTTTACTACTCAATGGATTTTTGCTCCCATACTACCTGCACAAAATGTTTTTCAAAAATTACTTTCTAACACGGAAGGTAATTCTCCTAATACGATGAAACGTACAGCCGACAATGGTTTTATTGTGACGGCGTTTACAAGTATTTTTAACTCGGCACCTCATCGAGGGGTTGGACATATTATTAAATTAGACTCCAACATGAATGTCGTTTGGGACTCGAGATTCCGAGATGTCAATGAGACGCATTTTTATGATGTCCTCCCGTTGTCAACAGGAGAATATCTTGTGTCAGGTAATAATCAAGATTTTTCAACTCTCGATAGAGTAGGTGGATTTCTGATGAAACTAAATTACAGAGGTGAGCAACAGGAAACTAAATTTACTGGGTTCTATCCAGCAAGACGCATGCTCAATATTTTTCAAAAACCCAATGGCGATATTCTTACTTTTTCAGGTGGTTACGTCAAAACAAATAACCCTGCTATCATAACCCGTTTTTCAAATACACTTTCTGTCCAAAAAGTTTATGGTATTCAAAAAGATACACTGGGTGTCATTGCAGATGTTGCGTGTTCTCATCCCGATGGCGCTTTTGTAACTGCAGGGCATCTCACGAACGCAAACACTCACTTGAATCGCAACATAACCATTGTTAAATTTAAAGACAATGCGACAACCCCCACCGTTGATTGGAGTAAGGAATTTGCTTTAATAGATGCCAGCTTGTACGCATTAGATATAAAAACAGATCCCACGGGTAATATTTATGTGTGTTGTAGTTCACAATTTTTCAACCAAACGATTTTTTCGCCTAAATCGGTGGTTATCAAATTGTCAAGTACAGGTACTATTGTTTGGACGAAAATGATAAACGCGACTTTCAATTCTTTGAGCGAATTGGGTTTAGGTACAATTCTGTCATCGGCAACAGACATAATCTTAACTGGAAGTATAAGTTCAATAAGGGGTGATACTTATTTGGGTACTATCATAAAACTTAATAGCAGTGGTAATGTCGTTTGGGGCAATAAAATAGGGGAAGATGTTAAATATACTTCATCGGGTTTACTTACTGTTATTAAGGCATCTGATAAGGGTTATAATATTGTTGGTTCTTCTTTTGCTTCTTGGTTGACAGGGCTGCAAAAAATTACCTTGCTAAAAACGGATTCTTTGGGTCAAGCAGGTTGCTTTACAGATGCCTTGAATGTTACTACGACGAACCTAAACCTTACCGCCACACCCGTTGTAGTAACTTTTCCAAACCTTATAAATTCTACTTCAATACTTTATACAAACCTCGCAAGTTCATTTGAAGGTCAATTAACCTCTTCATCTGCTTGTGGATTACGTCACGTCAGAGGTAAAGTCCAATATGCGAACAATTGCGTAACCGCAAGAGACAGTCCTGTCTTAAAAAATTGGTGGGTACAAGCTCAAGGTTTAAATAATCAAATCTACTCGGCTCACACAAACAATGCAGGCTATTACAATTTAGAAGTTGATGAAGTTGTAACGACATTATCTGCCGTACCTGTAAACAATACTCTGTGGAAAAATTGTTTACCTTTTCCTATTGTTCAACCTGTGCAGCCAGATAGTACGATAACTGTTAATTTATTGGTAAATGCAACCGCTAATTGCCCCACAATGTCCGTTGATATGACAGGAAATCGTTTAAGACGCTGTTTTAGTGATAATTATTTATCTGTCAATTATATCAATAATGGAACAGCGACCGCAAGAAACGCCCGTATTGAAGTAACGTTAGATTCTCTATTGGACTATGTCTCCTCCACAGCCGTTTTAAGCAGTCGAATGGGTCAAAAACTGATATTTAATCTGGGAAATGTCGCTGTGTTTGAGAACAATAGTTTTGACATCAACACACGGGTACGTTGTGGTGATTCTACCCGCATCAGTCAAACGCTCTGTTCATCGGCAAAGATTTTTCCTGACAGCATTTGTACGCTGCCCGTCAATTGGTCGGGAGCGAACTTGACGATTCAAGGGCGTTGTGACGTGGATTCCGTTCGTTTCGTTATCGCTAATTCCGCTAATGTGGCCACGACGCCGTTTTTACCACGGACGGTTATCAAAAACGACTCCATCGTTCAATTGATTGGTACAACTTTACCGCGTAATGGTTCATTGACCCTTAGTTTTCCAAAAAACGGCAGCACTTGGCGCGTCAATCAAACCCAAGAACCCAATAATCCGAGAAATATATCGGTAACGGCGGTTGTGGAAGGGTGTCGGCTCAATGGTAATTCAGCCTTTTCTTATGGCTTTGTCAACCAATTTACAAACGCAACGGGTGACCCCTCAGTATCAGTCGCTTGTTTGCCGATTGTGGGCGCTTTTGACCCAAATGAGAAATTTGCTGTTCCAGAAGGCGTTAAAGTCCAACATCTTATTGAACCCAATACCGACATAGACTATCAAATTGGGTTTCAAAATACAGGAACAGATACTGCTTTTAGGGTTGTACTTAGAGATACTTTGAGTAATGACCTTGACCCCGCGACCATTAAAATGCTTAATGCGTCAACGACAAAATACAGCTGGGATATGGTCAGTAAAAATGAGTTGAAAATCACGTTTAATAACATCCTTTTGCCCGATTCTTTCCGCAACGAACCGCGCTCACACGGGTTTGTGAAATTTAGAATTTCGCAGAAAAAAGATGTTGCAATAGGTACGCGCATTGAAAACAAAGCTGCTATTTATTTTGACTATAATGCGCCGATTTTTACCAATAAAACGTTCCATACCATTGGTAGGAACTTTTTGTCAACCGCCGTTGATCAAGTATTGACGGATAACCTTCAAGTGCAAGTGACACCCAATCCAATCAGTCAACAAGCCGTTTTTAAATTGCCAAACTTAATGAATGAGACAGTTGTCTTTGAATTATTTGACGTGACAGGAAAACGGATGCGCCAAGAAACACATCAAAGCCCCGCGTTTATTTTTCAAAGAAATGAACTACAAAATGGTTTTTATATTTTTAAAATCAAAACAATGGCAAGTAATAAGTCTGTTACAGGCAAAATTGTGTTGAATTGAGCAGCTAAGTGCATTTGACTACCCCCTCAGTATAAACGGCAAAAAGCCTTTAAAACGCGTGGTTTTAAAGGCTTTTTGACGTTTGTACTGAGGGGTCTTGTCCATTATTTCTGAATGACAAAAATTAAACGGCATCATCGGTTATGCATCGCTACGCAAACTTGACGCGGGTTTTAAAACCTGTCCATTATCCACATCTTTTGATGAATCCGTTAGGATTCACACATTTATAGGAAAATGAGGTATAAAGTTTCCCGAATCCGTAGGATTCGCACGTTAAACGCAGTCTTCCTTTGCCAATTATACGTGCGAATTTTACGGATTCGGAGAAAAATCGCTTTGGTTAGTTTCTATAAACGTATGATGCCTATGGCATCACGAGACAAAAAACTTGTGGGTAATGGACAGAGTTTCAACACCCACGTCAAGTTGTAACGCATTAATTATCCATTTTTATTTTGCGATAAGTAACCGATGATGCCGACCTTAAAAATCAATTTGCAAACCAATGCTTGGCGTTGCGTTGCCCGTTTTGTTGTCCAAAACTTTGGTTTTGTAGCGTGGAATACCATCCGCACCCGTGAAAATCGGTGCTTCGCCGATTGGCTTTTTATTGGCATCAATCGGTCGGTCAAGCAAAGTTCTTGGCACTGAAATCGACGCGCCGAGCAAATTTTGGATGTCGAAATAGAGATTCCAAGTCGCTTTCTTGCCGTACCATTTTTTGTCAATTCTAAAGTCAAATGTGTTGAAACTATTGGTTCTCAACGTGTTAAGTTGCGCGTAGTCGGGCGTTGCTTGCCCTTTCGCTTGCCACAAACTCACGGCATTGGAATTGACTGCATCGGGTGTGTAAGGCAAACCCGTGGACGCGCGGTATTTTATGCCAATTTCCCAATTGCGTTTGAATTGATAGCCCAAAGTCGCAACGGCGATGTTGCGCGAATCCCAAGCCGAGGGTGCGTAAACGCCTTTGCCGTCCGTAAATTCGGAGCGTCCGTAGGTGTAGGCAAAAATGCCGTAAAAACCTTTGTACAAACGCTGTTGAAATAAGAATTCGATACCATACGTGCGTCCCTGCGATGTAGAAGTTGCCGCTTCGTTGCCAATTGCGCCGAAACCTGCGCCCAAGTTGGCGAGCGAAATCTGCGGACCCGTCAAAAATGGATAATTTTTATAGTTTTTGAAGTAGCCCTCGATGCTGATTTTCGAGTCAAATTTGGTGTTGAATTCAAGACCCGCCACGACGTGTTCTGCTCGAATATATTTCAAATTTGGCTGATTGACAAACGTTTTGTTTTGTTGAAAACCGAGCGTTGTGTAAGGCGGCAATTGGTAGAAAATGCCCGTGTTCGCGTTGAACGACAATTGCGGTGTGATGGCGTAAGAGAGTGAAAAACGCGGACTAAATTGATTCAAAGGATTTTGCATGAGACCATTAAAATCGTTGCCATCCACGCGCATTCCACCCGACAAAGTGAGCCTATCGTTCGCCAGTTGACGGCTAATTTGGACAAATCCACCGTATTTATTCATCGAAAACGCCGACGAATAATTCAATACTCTAACCGAATCACGTTGGCTTACCGTCTGCAAAGTGCGGTTATTGTACTTTGCAAATTCGTAGCTGACGCCGTACAAAAACTTCCATTTTCCAAGCCGCGTTGTGCGTTCGACACGGAGTTTATTTTCGATTTCTTGGCTTTCATAATCAAGACTGCGCGGCTTCGTTTCGTCATTAAACGGGTGTTTATACGCCGTGTTGTCGAGCATATTCCGACTCGCCACGAATGTCCAATAACCCGTTTTGTTGAAGTTTTTCCACGTGATGCCGTTCGCGTAATTCCACTGCGGCTGCACGGGAATATTGTCCAAAATGTACGCGTTTGCTTCGGTTTTGCGGTTCGCCGTGTCCAACGCAAATTCGTCGAGTGCGCCGAGGAAAATGTAGCTGATTTCATTTTTATCGTTCGGTTTGTACTTGACTTTTACTTGCATATCGTTGTAATTCGGCAAAAAAGGCAAGCCAATCGCCTTAAACAGCAACTGCAAGTAACTCCGCCGCACGGAAACCAACATCGTCGTCTTTTTACTGAGGGGTCCTTCGGCCGTCAATCCAAAATCGCTCGAACCGACCGTTCCCGTGTAGCGAAACTTGTCGGAAGCCCCGTCGCGTTGCCGAAAATTGAAGACCGAACTCAACGAATTCCCCCGATTTGAGGGGAACGCCCCGCTGTAAAAATCAACTTCTTTGATAAAAGTCACGTTCAACATCCCCACCGGACCGCCTGTTGAGCCTTGCGTTGTGAAGTGATTGATGTTTGGCACTTCGATGTCGTCGAGATAAAAACGGTTTTCGTTTGGCGCGCCGCCTCTGATAATCAAGTCATTGCGAAACGCGGGCGTCGCCGTGACGCCCGGCAAAGACTGAATGACCTTGGAAATATCGCGGTTACCGCCGGGATTTCGCGCAATTTCGGACACGCCGATTGTCCGCAAAGAGACGGGACTTTCTTCGGTTTTCCGAAACGCCGCCGCTTTGACGACGACTTCGCCGAGCGCGGAAGTTTCCTCCTCAAGGTCAAAATTCAAAATCGTTGGCTTCGAATTCAAGACTTGAATCTCAAAAACGGATTGCTCTTTGAAACCAACAAACGTGACCTTGACGCTGTACAATTTGGCGTCCAATCCTTCAATTTTGTAGGTGCCATCCACGTCCGTTTGCCCGCCTTTTGTGGTGCCGATGATTTGAACGGTCGCAAAAGGCAGCGGTTCATTGTTCAATTTATTGGCAATTCGCCCTTCAATAATGCCCGTTTGAGCATTTATACTGAGGGGTCCTAAAATCAGGAAAAAATAAAATAATTGTCGGGTAATTTTCTTCATCTTAAATGTAACGTTTAAGTTTTTTAAATTAAAAAATAGGTTTAATAAAGTGGGTTTAAATTATTGATAATCAATTGATTATATTTATTCCAACCAGCGATTATTCGGACTAATACAGATTTGAAACAGAATGAATTGTCCCGTTAATCCGTGTTAATCTGCGTAATCCGTGGCTAAAAACATCAGAAATATTTCTCCAAAATACCATCCAAATCCACCGTTCTTTCGTGGTTTAGAATGTCTTTATGAAAGGTTTCTAATTTATGCAATAGTTGAATGAGCGTTTTTATTTCGCCGTCCGTCAAATTTCCGTTGGCAATTGTGGACACCTTTTTCATTTCCACCAAAAGCGGAAAAAGGACTTGTTGACCCGCCGCCGAAATGCTCACAAATTGACTTCTGCCATCGGTCGGCGCGGCGGTTTGTGCCAAAAAATCCAATTTCGTTAAGCGTTTTATGATTTCCATGCCCGTCGTTTTCTCGTGAACGTTGCGCGTGATGAGTTCGGTTTTTGACATCGCCCCGTGCGCCATCAAAATAATTAAATAGGTAAAATCATCCACGTTGTTCAGCGGACTGTTTTCCATTGCCCGCTTTGCGTAAATTTTGACGTAGCGATACATCAGACTCACGAGTGTTCCCAATTCTGTATTTTCGGTTGACACAACGCCGCCGCTTTCAAATAGAATCGCTTTACTCGGATGCACCGTTTCTTTGGGCGTCGGTTGCGTTTTTTGGTTCAAAAACTGCGTGAAATCAGTCAAGCTGAGGTCGTCCCCCGCCTTTTTTCCTTTTTCGTAATCTTCAACTTGCTCGACAATCTGCTTTAATAAATCATAACGATTCATGGTGTATAGATTCTTTTAGTTCAGAAACGTATTAATTCCTTGAATAGTTAAATGAATATAGTCCAATATTGTTTTAGTTTTGATTATTTTTTTTGAATAAAAGTAAAATACTGAGAGGTCCCTTTTTTTGTTTTACATTAAGCCGCACATAGATAGTCTTCCGACTGCCAAACACGTTTGGCTCGTGAGCTTTGGCAAAAGCGACACGTACTATTTATGGCGTCTTCAGACGCCCGTTAGCTGCGTTAAAATGTTGTAAATCAATTATTTAGAAACAAAATACTGAGGGGGTCTATCCTTTTGTATTGTAAATTTTACAATATATTAAAGCTCATTATGAAAAATCCTAATTTTAGGGTATTGCGCTTTGTTTGTTATGCTCCTATCTTTGCAGCATGGTAAAACGAATCGTATTAATTTTATAAAAACACCACTAACGCAATGCAGCATTTTACTAAACATCTTTTCGCCACGCCTTTCGCCGACGACTCCCTCAG
>JAYUKJ010000601.1:0-11554 GCA_043764555.1 Saprospiraceae bacterium | reverse complement strand
GTTGGAACGCCGAAAAAGGCTTTTATTTTGACTACGATTTTGTTGAAAACAAGCAAACACTGCACTACACTTTGGCGGCGGCTTTTCCGTTGTTTTTCAAAATGGCAACGCAGGCGCAAGCCGATAAAGTAGAAAAAATATTAATGGATAAGTTCTTGAAAACAGGTGGTTTAACGACAACTTTGCACGAAACGGGGCAACAGTGGGACGCGCCAAATGGTTGGGCGCCTTTGCAATGGATTGCCTACAAAGGCTTGTGCAATTACGGTTTATTGGCGGCTGCCAATCTGATTAAAACCAATTGGTTGACGACGAATGAGCGGATTTACGCGCAGACGGGAAAGATGATGGAAAAATACGATGTCATGAATCAAAATCTCGAAGCGGGTGGGGGAGAATACCCTTTGCAAGATGGTTTTGGTTGGTCGAATGGGGTGTTTTTGAGTATGAACTATGAACTATGAACTATGAACTATGAACGTTGAACTTGCACCAAAATTAAGGATTAGTGGCTAAAATTTACGTTTTTTACTTGAAAAACGCTTTTATACTGAGGGGTCCTTTTTGTTGAAAATTTAGAAGACTTAACATTAATTTAATGTGCCAATGTCCTTCAAACTTATGATTAACCCTACTTTTGTGTATGAAAAATAGAGAAATTATTATGACCAAAATTCTTATTGTTGACGACGAGCCAGATATTTTAGACTTCCTAAGCTACAATCTCCGCAAAGAAGGTTTTGACGTTGCCACGGCTTCAAGCGGTAAAGAAGCGCTCGAAATGGCTTTAAAAATTCGTCCGCAGCTCATTATTCTCGACATTATGATGCCCGAAATGGACGGCGTCGAAGTCTGTCGCCGCCTCCGTGCAAATCCTGATTTCAACAAAACGACGATAACTTTCCTCACGGCACGCGACGAAGATGTGTCTCAAATCAGCGCGCTTGACGTTGGCGGTGACGATTACATCACAAAACCAATAAAACCACAAGTTTTTATCAGTCGAATAAATGCGTTATTGCGCCGCAATAAAACGGAAACTATTGAAGATGAACACATTATACGCGTTGCCAATCTTGAAATCAATAAAGAAAAAGTGCAAATACTGAGGGGTACTGAAATTATTGACTTGCCTAAAAAAGAATTTGAATTACTTTTGCTGCTGGTCTCCAAACCGGGTAAGGTTTTTACGCGCGAGGAGATTTATAACAAAATTTGGGGCAACGATGTGATTGTCGGCGACCGAACAATCGACGTACACATCCGAAAACTCCGTGAAAAAATCGGTGTCGAAAACATTAAGACGTTGAAAGGCATTGGTTACAAATTCGATTTTTAAATCAATTCTTAATTCATTACAAAAAGTATCAAATGCCAAAGTTCAGATGCGTAGCTGAAATCTTTGGAACTTGGTATTTGGAATACGACATTTTACTATGTTAAAAAGCCCAACACCTCGCCAAATTGCGTTTTACGTCGCCGTTTTGACGACTTTTTTCGTCTTTCTTTTGGTCATAAGCATCAACATTTCCGCAGGTGACATGAACCGCGCGTTGAACATCGTTCTCGTTCCGACGTTGACCTTTGCTGCGTGTTTTTTTGTCGTTAATTACTTCATTGAGACGTTTATTTACCGCCGCATTAAAATCATTTACAAACGCATCGCCGACTCCAAACGGACGGAAAATCCCGCCATCGGCAACACGCTCGAAGACGTGGAACACGAAGTTGAAAATTGGGCAGCCGACAAAAACAAAGAAATTGCGAGCCTAAAAGAATTGGAAGAATACCGCCGCAATTATCTCGGAAACGTAAGCCATGAATTGAAAACACCCATCTTTAATATTCAAGGTTTTTTGCATACGCTGATTGACGGCGGCGTGAATGATCCCTCCGTAAATTTGGCTTATTTGCAAAAAGCAGCGCGCAATGTTGAGCGCCTCAACGCCATCGTTCAAGACCTTGAAACGATTTCTCAACTCGAAGAAGGTAAATTGACTTTAGACCTTCAATCCTTTGATATTCAGCAACTTACAAGTGAAGTTGTTGAAGATATGGAGCTGCGGGCCAAAGAGAAAAACATTAAAATCATGTTTAAAGAAGGCGCCAATCACGGCTTTCGCGTGCGGGCCGATAAGGAAACAATTCGTCAAGTGTTGACCAATTTTTTGGGCAATTCGGTCAAATACGGAAAGGTGAACGGGCAGACAAAAATCAGTTTGTACGACATGGATAAAATCATTTTAATTGAAGTTTCGGACAACGGCATCGGCATCGCACGGCATCATTTGAAGCATTTATTCGACCGTTTTTACCGCGTCGATAAGAGTCGCTCGCGCAACGTCGGCGGCACGGGTTTGGGACTGTCGATTGTCAAACATATTGTGGAAGCGCACAATCAGTCCGTCCACGTCCGCTCTACTGAGGGGGTTGGCTCGACGTTTGGTTTCACATTAGAAAAAGTTAAGGGATAGATTTGAAATCTATTTTTATTTAATGAAACATATTCGAAAGGCTTACGTATTGAAATTTAAGATATATTCACACCTTAATTTTAAAACGATAAATGGCTTTCCCAAAATGTTAAAATCATTCCTTTTCACCCTCTGTTTCCTCCTCACAACGCTGTCCACCAACGCGCAATGCATTAGTGGTAACTGTAATAACGGTTATGGTGTTGCCATTTTTCCTGAAAAAGGAAAAGCCCGCTACAATGGTCAATTTTCCAATCAAAAACCCCACGGTTTCGGTAGAGCCGAGTATGGTGACGGCAGTATTTACGAAGGAAATTGGCAAAACGGCAAGTGGCACGGACAAGGCACAATGACCCTTGCGAGCGGCACGCAACTCACGGGAACGTGGCAAGACAGCCGTTTTATGGGCAGCGACCCCGCTTTCGCAACCGACCAAAAACCGATTGTGCGCCCCGCTTCTACGACGAATCCAACGAATTCGACAAGTTCAACGCCCGCTGAAAAACCGCTGAAAACGGAACCCGCAACAACTGTAACGACCATTACGACCGTGACGACAACCACGTCGGCAACGCCTCAAAATAAGATTGTTGAGCCGACTGACGACGAAGAAATGGAGGAAGAAGATGAGGAAAAACCGACTAAAACAGTGATTCCAAAGCCTGTTCCGCCGCTTTCAATGCCGTCAACACCGCCAAAAAAGCGGGAAGTTGCGCCAGCGAGGACCCCTCAGTATGACAAGCCAAAATCGGAAGTTTGGGTGATGTCGGTCGGCGTTGCGGCGTATAAAAATCCGCGCATTGCGCTGAAATATCCGCAAAGCGACGCCTTAGAAATGCAAGGTTTATGGCGCGGCCCAGAAGGTGGCTCGGTTGATTATGACCACATTATGGTGTTGACAAATGACCGCGCAACGCGGCGCAATATTTTGGATTCCATGCGGGTTTTGTTCGCCAAAGCCGCCGAAAACGATATGGTAATTTTCTATTTTTCGGGACACGGCTTGAAAGGTGCGTTTTTACCGCACGATTACGATGATAATGACGTAAAAATCGAATATTCAGAACTCAATGATTTGTTGACCACTTGCCCTGCCAAACATAAAATAGTGATTGGCGATGCCTGTTTTGTGGGCAGTTTGTGGGCATCAAAATCGGTTGAACCAAGTTTGTTCAAAGAGTCGCAAGAAGATAGAAATGAAGGTTTTTTCCGTGAATTGAACCGTTCAGCGCCCGGAACCGCCTTTTTATTGTCCTCTTCGGCGGATGAAGAATCTTTTGAAATTTCGAGCTACGGACGCAGCATTTTCACGCATTACATCCTCGAAGGCTTGAAAGGCGCCGCAAATGCCAACGACGACGACATTATTACAGTTACAGAATTATTTGAATACGCGGAGGCAAACGTGCGGCTTTTGGCGGCGCGCGTCAAGAAAGAACAAACGCCCCTTTTGCGTGGCACTTTTGACCCAGATATGCCCGTGGCAATGAAAAGACATTAAGTGAAAAATGGTAAATGGTAAATGAAAAATAAAAAATGCCGCGACTGAATCGAATTCAGTCGCGGCATTTTTCATTTTCACTTTTCACTTACATTATTGCTCCTTATCCCACTTCACAAAATTTGATAAAACGGCTTTTGGAATCAGTTTAGATTGCCAGCTTGTATCGACTTTAATGGCAACGGGCGCATCAACTTTAGGCGGTGCGGGTGTTGTATTTTCAGCACCGATTCGGCTATTATCGTTCGCTTTTGACGGCGATTGCGGCAGTTTTTGCGGCAATTTTGTTTGTTCACGCGGCGGGAAACGCTTGCCAATTTTATTATCTTTAAGGTCTTCTTTCAGCCGTTTTGCTTCGGGTTGATTGGGCGAAACGCGCAAAACATCATCGACAACTTGTTCGGCAGCCTGCCATTCACCGACGATTGCGGCAGCCATGCCGACGGCCAAAATGTCGCGTTGCGACACGCGAATCGGTGTGTTTAAACGTTTAATATCGTTCAAATTAAGCGCTACTGAATCCCTCAATATTTTATTCTTGGGGTTGGCATTGAGGCGCGTAATGTTGCTTTGCAAGCGTTGAACTTTGCGCTCAAAGCGCTCCTGCTGTTCCCATTTTTCTTGAATATCTTTCTTACTTTCCAGCACTTTACCCGATTTAGGATTCAACGCGACGGCTTTTTGAATCGTCACTTTTGCCGAGTCGTACAAGCCCATCGCCGCCTGCGCGTTCGCGATCGTTGACATGGCGTCGCTACTCGTCACGCAGCGCGATTTGGGTAAAGTTGAGATTTCGTCAATCAGCGCTTGCGTCGCCAAAGTGTCCGTTGGATTGCGGTTGACGCGCTCAACGAGTTTGTCAATCTTAATGACATCTTTGCTAAATTCGATACTTCGGATGCTCGGATAACCAATCATAATCAACGGCGCAATAAAGCCATAAAGCAATTTTAAATTGGTTGTTCCGCGTAGTGCGCCGAATAAAAAAACGAATATCAAGACCAATCCGAGGATAAATCCGAGAATAATCAGCACCAATTCGTGCAGTTGAATACCTTCTAATAATTTCATAGTCAATCTGATTTTAATTTTAGTTTTGTAATAAAAGTGTTTTGCTGCTCATTGTTCAGACTACCAAAGAGACACTTAACCAACGTTTATTCCACACGTTATAAGTGATTTTATGGAAATTTTAACACAACTGAAACGCTTATTTAAGACCTTAAAGTACGTTGAATTGGCTTTTTTTGACTGAAATACTGAGGGGTCCTATTTTTTTGAAATAATGAAATTGTCTAAACTAAATACGCTGAAATGAGTGTAATAGATTTTTCTAATTTTTAACCACGTTTAAACGCGTAATCGGGTGAATTTCCCAAGCCGTTGAGCGCGTAACGGCGGTTGAGTTTTTCCGAACTTTCGCCGATTTATCGCCGTGTTTGTAATCATAAAACAACCAACCTTCGACATCAATGTATTGTCCACGCAATTTTTTCAAGGCCGCTTGTGACCAATCAACGCCGCGAGTTGCCATAATTGCGCGCATTCGAGGCGTAATTTCAATCACAACTTGATTTGAAATGCCCGTTTGCGTGGCGTCGGGTGTAATGACGATGTGTGTATCTCGAAACTCATACGTTTTGCTGTTGCAATTGCAAGTTTCGGCGCCGCCCATCGTTACCCGCAAAACATACCCCCTCAGTATAACGCCGTTTTCGACGCTAAATTTAGCGCGGTCGTCTTCGAGTTCTGCCAAAGTTATCCAATTGAAATCCGCATTCATTTGCGCTTTTGTTGGTGCCAAAAATCGGTTTTTAAGGCGGTTCAATTGCTTGTCATTCACGCGTTTTGCCGACCCTTCCATGCCGCAATTTTGCCCGTCAATCGTGAATGCTTCTTGCCCAAAAGCGTTGTTCGTAAGGCATGAAAAATGGCATAAAAAACTGAATAAAAATAACTTAAATTTCATTTTAAATGGATAAATAAATTTTAAAAAACGTAAATACTTAGCTGTGAACGTAACGCAACCTTCAGGTCGCGAAAATTATAAACAATTGATAATTTCTTACGAAGTCGCGACTTTAAAGTCACGTTACGGCTAAATAATGCACAAATGAAAAACAAATAAACAGCTTTACAAAGCATTGATTATCAAATATTTAAAAAATAAAGTTGCAATAAAAAGTATTCAATCCTTAATAAAAAATCAAATACTTTTTTACATTTGGGCAAACTTGAAACAAGGCATTTATTATGAGTAAAAAACGACCGCCAAATGATGTGCTAATTGCCATCATGAACAGTAAAGAAGATTGGGCAATTCTCCACGACCAATTGTGGTACCGCGTTCCCGAAGATAAAGCGCCCAATATCGTTAAAATGAACGAGTTAAAGATACTCGCGTTTTATCATACCAGCGTTTTTAAAGCCGATTTGAAATGGAAAGTCGTCAAATATGGCGTCGTTAAAAGCGTGGAATTGGTGTCGCGTCAAGTCCTTTTTCCCGACGAACCCGCCGCAATTAGCACCAAAGCGGAGCGCCGTTATTACAAAATTCAATTAGAAGCATTAGTCACTTTCGACGTGCCAATCGTAAGCGAACGGGGACACCGTCTGACGTTTGTAACGACGTCAAATCAGCGTTTTATGAAATATAAAGAGCTGAATTATCTCTTTAATTCGAGCAAATTGGAAGACGATTTATTCAAAACTTTTTTGGATAACAACATTTCTGCCGAGCGGCAATGGTGGATTAAAGCGCCGAATAATCAGCATTATTTTCTCGATTTTGCCATCTTTTGCAAAAACCGAAACATCAACGTCGAATGCGACGGCAACGCCTACCACAACGAACCCGAGCAAGTGCATTACGACAAAACGCGGAACAATGAATTGGAAAGAATGGGTTGGTCGGTGTTGCGCTACACGACCAAACATTTGACGGAATTGAAGGACGATTCGATGAAGAATTTGTACGCCACCATCAAACAAAATGGCGGCTATTTGACGGCCGCCGAGCCTGAAACACCTTATTTTGTTTCAGAAAAAAAAGCGCAATTGAATCTGTTTTTGAGGGATAGAAAACCTTACGGACGCGGAAAATAGGACCCCTCAGTATTTTCAGTCTTGAGCGCAGGAATTTCATAAAAATACAAATAAAAAGCCGTTAATACTGAGGTGTATTGGCGGCTTTTATGAAAATTTTGATATTTGACATTCATTTACGATAACCGAATGCGCGGGTCAAGCACGGCGTATAAAACATCGACCAAAATATTCATAATCACGAAGACAAAAGCCGTGAACAAAACGCAACCCAAGACGACAGGAATGTCGAAATTCAACAAAGCCGTCACCGTCGCTTGCCCGAGACCGTTGTAAGTAAAAACGCTTTCGACAAAAAAAGCACCCGCCAAAAGTCCCGCAAACCAGCCTGAAATCGCCGTCGTTACGGGATTTAGGGCGTTGCGTAAAGCGTGTTTCAACACAACCGCCCACTTTGTCAAGCCTTTTGCTTTAGCGGTTCTTATGTAATCCATTGTCAATATATCAAGCATTGTTGAGCGCGTTAATTGCGTAATTAAAGCTACGGGACGAATGCCAAGCGCGATTGCGGGCAGAATTAAGTTTTTCCAAACGGTTTGTTCGTCGCCAAAATCATTTAATTCAAACAGCGAACCTTGAATGTTTAAACCCGTCCAATCCGATAACCAATAGCCAAAAACGAGTGCCAACATCATTGCCACAATATAACTCGGTAGAGAATAGCCCGCAACCGATGCCACAATTGACGTGGTGTCGAACCAACTATTTGGCTTCAAAGCCGCCACAACGCCGAGAAAAATGCCCAAAATCGTCGCAATCACCATTGCTGCAAGCGCCAAAATTGCCGTTTGCGGAATCGCCGCCGCCAAAATATCCGTTACTTTTCGACCCGATTGATAAGACTCTCTCAAATAAGGAAATTTTAAAACAAGGGCATTGTTGCTCACTGAAAACAACTTAAACCAATTGTATTTAGCCTTATTTTCAACTGAATTAGCGTGCATACTGAGGGGTGAAACGTCGTTCAAATAATAACCTAATTGAATATAAAGCGGTTTGTCGAGTCCCAATTCACGTTTTTTGGCCAACACGGTCGCGTTGTCCGAACGTTGTCCAAATGTCAAGCGCGTCGGGTCAACGGGCGCGAGATAAATAATACTTGTGATGATTAAAACGACAAGCGTCATAACGGCAGTGCCGTAGAGTAAACGTCGAAGAAAAAAATTGAGCATTCGTTTTAATTGTAAATTATGAATTGAAAAACGCCGATTATTGTATTCCTACACGCACGCTACCTGATTAATCGAACAAATAAAAACAATTAATTGATACTATTTTAATTAAAAATGAAATCAATTTAAGAACTTATTTTCGCCTTAATTATATGTCAAAAATCAAACTGAAAACCCATCTAATATCGAGCGCAAGAAATCGAAAAGGGGCTCCTCAGTATAAATGCCTTTTTCAACTGTTTTGTAGCTTTGAAAGTCGCTCAATTGATTTTTAATTCAAAAAGGACCCCTCAGTATAAAGCACAAAAAAGCCGCTCCAATTGCTTGGAACGGCTTTTTTTATATAAGATTCAGATTCCAAATCCCAAAACTTGACGCTTGGAATTTGAAATCTGGAATTTGAAATTTACTTACGCCATTTCTAAGCGCTTTTGTCCACGCTTACGGTCGGTTTCTTCCAAGAACGTCTTGCGGAGACGGATGCTTTGCGGCGTCACTTCCACGAGTTCGTCTTCTTGAATGTATTCCAACGCTTCTTCCAATGTGAATTTCTTCGCAGGAATCAAACGCATTTTATCGTCCGAACCAGATGCGCGCATATTCGTCAATTTCTTCGTCAACGTTACGTTCACAAGCATATCGCCAGGACGTGCGTTTTCGCCAATCACCATGCCCATATAAATACGGTCGCCGCCTTCCACGAAGAAAGTGCCACGGTCTTGCAAGTTGTTGATAGAGTAAGGAATCGCTTCGCCCGTTTCTTTTGAAATCATCGAACCATTTGTGCGTTGCGGAATTTCGCCTTTGTATTCTTGGAAATCCAAGAAACGGTGCGTCATAACCAATTCGCCTTGGCACATCGTCAACAAAGTCGAACGCAAACCGATGATGCCACGTGAAGGAATCTCAAAAACCATCAACATACGGTCGCCTTTCGGAACCATTGATGTCATTTGACCTTTACGGCGTGTCACCAAGTCAATCACCGTACCCGATTTGTCTTCAGGAACGTCAATATTGAGTTCTTCGACAGGTTCGTGCTTGCGGTTGTTGATGTATTTTGTAATAACTTGGGGCTGACCAATTTGCAATTCGTAGCCTTCGCGACGCATTGTTTCAATCAAAACC
Organism: Saprospiraceae bacterium; assembly: GCA_043764555.1. Lineage (GTDB taxonomy): Bacteria > Bacteroidota > Bacteroidia > Chitinophagales > Saprospiraceae > JAAFJT01. The sequence goes on along the minus strand of JAYUKJ010000601.1, from coordinate 2,174 downwards.
GACAAGTGAAGAACGCCACGTCCGAAAACGCGGAATGTATCAGCAGCGTCGGTTTGCTCAATTTTGAGCGCCAAGTTTTTCTCTAATTCTTTATCCAAACGGTCTTTGATGTGGCGTGACGTGACGAATTTGCCTTCTTGACCGAAAAACGGTGAATCGTTAATCGTGAAAGTCATACTCATTGTCGGCTCATCAATCGTGATTGTTGGCAATGCTTCTGGATTCTCAAAATCAGCGATACAATCACCAATTTCAAAACCTTCGATACCCACAACTGCGCAAATATCACCCGCTTGTACTTCTTGCGTTTTGATTTTGCCCATACCTTCAAATACGTACAATTCCTTAACGCGGCTTTTTTGAATCGTTCCGTCGCGTTTTACGAGTGAAATATTCATATTTGGACGCAAAACACCGCGACGCAAACGACCGACCGCAATACGACCGATGTAGTTTGAGTAGTCAAGCGACGTAATCAACATCTGCAAAGACATATCTACGTCCGCTTTTGGTGGCGGGATGTGCGTAATAATTTGGTCCAACAAATACGTAATATCTGGTTCTTGTTTCGCCCAATTTTCGCCCATCCAATTGTTTTTCGCCGAACCAAAAACCACAGGGAAATCCAACTGCTCTTCGCTTGCTTCCAAGGCGAACATCAAGTCGAATACTTGTTCGTGAACCAAATCAGGTGTACAGTTTTGCTTATCTACTTTATTGACAATAACGATTGGTTTCAAACCCAATTGAATCGCTTTTTGAAGAACGAAACGCGTTTGCGGCATCGCACCTTCAAAGGCATCGACGAGCAACAAAACACCGTCGCACATATTCAAAACGCGCTCAACTTCACCACCGAAATCACTGTGACCTGGCGTGTCAATAATGTTAATTTTAGTGCCTTTGTACGTGATAGACACGTTTTTTGCGAGAATCGTGATACCACGTTCGCGCTCAAGGTCATTGTTATCAAGAATAAGGTCGCCCGTCAATTCATGCTCTTTGAAGAGTTGACCTGCTAAAATCATTTTGTCCACGAGTGTCGTTTTGCCGTGGTCAACGTGGGCGATAATCGCGATGTTGCGAATTTTTTCGTTAATCATTTTACTAATTTATGATGATACTGGATAATAAAAAAATTCCAATGATTCCAAATTTCAATGATTTCAAATTCGACACGATAATAACGTCTGGGAACTTGAAATTTGGAATTTGGAATTTGAAATCCCTCTTAGAAGATATTAGACTCAACAATGAGACGATAAGCAAATCGGAAGTAACTTCTTCATCGGTTTTATCTCGCACTATCCAATATCTTTTTTTTGCGCCGCAAAGATACGATTAATATGTGGAATATAGATGCTTATTTGTGAATTTACCGTTAAGTTTTGTCGTTTTTGAAAAGTTTAGGCGCTTATACTGAGGGGTCTTATTTTTGACAGAATTATATTTGGTAAATCTAAGTAAGGTAAAAAGAGACCCCTCAGTATAAAACCGCATAACTCCCCTAAAACAACTTTGTGACATTAATTAAATTTATATACAAAAGATAAAAACCTTTGTAATACATTGATAATCAATGATTTAATTTTACAGGATTTTGAAAAAACGTGCCAAAAAAAGATTGTTTTTTTAAAATTTTAACTAAACCTTAACGTTTTCTTCGAGGTTTTTACTACCTACTTTGCTGCGTAACTGTTTAGCTTGCAGCTAATTAGAGCAATGTGCGCTCTTTTAAACCCTTCTTCGGCTTCGGCTGGATTGAAACTTTTCTGCACAAGCCGATATGGCGTTTAGCCAAGCGCTTTTAAACCCTTCTTCGGCTTCGGCTGGATTGAAACAATGGTTTTCAGAGCTCACTTTCGTGCTTACTCTGCTTTTAAACCCTTCTTCGGCTTCGGCTGGATTGAAACATCCGAGTGATTTCAGGAAACATAACCCCAAGACGACTTTTAAACCCTTCTTCGGCTTCGGCTGGATTGAAACTTTTTTCGGATTGAGTCCCAGATTCTGGAACATCCTTTTAAACCCTTCTTCGGCTTCGGCTGGATTGAAACTTGGTTAGAACGGAGGCTTACTTATCAAACAAAAACTTTTAAACCCTTCTTCGGCTTCGGCTGGATTGAAACGGCGAAAGGCGGCGGTGTACAAATGGACTTTCTAAAATTGATTGA
>JAYUKJ010000600.1:0-3313 GCA_043764555.1 Saprospiraceae bacterium | reverse complement strand
CGGCAAAATGGATGCCTTCGTTTTCAAAGGCTTGCAACATTTTTTGGTGCGGCGGCAAGAAGTTTTCAAGCGCATTTGACGGCGTTCCAAGTCCATCTTGATTGGAAACAATGACCAATTCGTAATCTAATTCGGCGGCGATTTTGCCCAAATACTTGAAAACATAAGGATAGTATTCCAGTTTTTCGAGTGCATCAATTTGGAAAGTGACGGGCGGCTCAATAACTAATGTGCCGTCGCGGTCAATAAAAAGGACTTTTTTCATTCTCTATAATCGTTGATAATTAATTGTTTTTTACCTAATTTAAGTCGATAAAATAATATAAAAACTAATGATTTTGATGCCTAAAATTAGCAGCAATTAGGCATTCATTTTAATTAAAAATAATTGGTTTTAGTGCGGTTATTTAACGCGATTTTGCATTTAATTTCAAATAAAAAAAATCTAAGGACCCCTCAGTATTCCCCACTTAAAAAGCGTTTTTTATCAACATTTTTCACGTAAAAATGTATAGATAAATATTTTCTATTTCAGCTTCTAATTAATTGATAATCAAATAATTATGACTCATTTTTCGCGTAATTAGTGTTGCTTATTTACTTATTTTTGCAAAGGTATTTAATTCTTAAATTTATTAAAAGAATTGAATTATTTTAATTCAAAAACGGACTCATTAGCCTTTAATTCCCATTGTTCTCAAGCAAAAAAAGCACGCTAATTTCTTTAGTACTGCTCTTTTTTATTGACCTAAATGATTGGTTTTTCTTCTCATTTTTTTCATTAATTTTATTGATTTTTAGTATAAGAATTTTACCGTTTTTTTCAAAAATAAGACCCCTCAGTATAAAGCCGTTTTAGAGCATTAAAAACGCTTTTATACTGAGGGGTCTTTTTTTTTATTTTGCCCACTGCACAAAGGTCTTTTATCTGATAACGAATGTGAAAACTCATTCGATTGGATGCGGCTTTTTTGCGGTAGTTGAGCGGCGTTTATGCCTAATTTAGTGTCTATAAAATTAGATTCAAACTCAAGCATCTCTCTGTATTTGACAACAAGCACGCTATTTATCACGCGACACACGTATATACACAGCTATATACAGCGTTAGAAAATTTATTCAAAATAAATAATCAGGCGTGGTTTCGGATTCTTTGACGCGCTTTTATTTGGTCTCTTTCGCCTAATCACGCGCCAAAATCCCCTATTTGCATTCTTTTCACCGATTTATTCCCCAAATGCGTTAAAAGGAGAAATTAAAAATATTTTATTATTGAGGGACCCCTCAGTATTCAGCGTAAATAATCACGTTTTTTTATTAAAAATTAGAATTAAAAGCTAAAAATTAGCAGAAATTGAAAGATTCGCGTTAATTTTGCGTCGTCAAAAGAAAGTGATTGCGAAATTATCAAAATCACCTCTTAAAACGCATTCGGAAAAGCATTTTTTATTAATGGCAAAAATACTGGAACAATGATTTCTTTAATCAAAAATCGGAAACGAGGATGAGCTGACCACGGCGCAAATACACGCGGTGTACTTACACGCGTATTTGCTTAAACAACATTGAGCAGTGATTTTGCCTACCACCGGATGCGTGGTAAGCAAATTTTTTTTTATTAAAATACTTGAATGGAAAGACAGCTTATTAAGGTAGCTAAAGAACTAAACGTAGGTATGGGAACCGTCGTCGAGTTCTTAACGGGCAAAGGTTTTGAAATAGAGAATCGTCCTATTTCAAAAGTCACCGACCCGATGTACGACGCCCTCAGCAAAAAATTCTCGGACTCAAAAGCCGACAAAGAAAAAGCTGACCAAATTGCTTTCGGCGTTCGCCCGATGCAAACTACGCCACAGTTGCGGCCTACCACTCCCTCAGTAGCAACACCGCCAACCGAACGGCGGACTGTTACAATTGGGTCAATTTCGGGTAAACCAACGGAAGAAAAACCCGTTGTCGTAACCGAAAAACCAGCGTTGCCCGATTTTATCGAGCGACCTAAAATCGTTTTGCCAAAAATAGTCGGCAGAATTGATTTGACACCCAAAAAAGAGGAACCCAAAGCGGATTCAAAACCTGCACAGCAGCAACCGCCGCGTGACGGGCAGCAACCACGCACAGACCAACCGCGTCGGGACGGGCAGCAGCCACGCACAGACCAACCGCGTCGGGACGGGCAGCAACCACGCAGCGACCAACCGCGTCGGGACGGGCAGCAACCACGCAGCGACCAACCGCGTCGGGACGGGCAGCAACCGCGCACAGACCAACCGCGTCGAGACGGGCAGCAGCCACGCAACGACCAACCGCGTCGAGACGGGCAGCAGCCACGCACGGACCAACCGCGTCGCGATGGGCAGCAACCGCGCACAGACCAACGTCGGGATGGCGGCGGACAACGCAACGACCGTCGGGACAATCAACCTATTCCGATTCGTCCAGAATTGTTGAAAGCGCCCGTTATCGAACCCGTAATTATTGAGCCAGTTGACTTAGAAGCAGAAGTGCTTCGTGCGGAAGCTCCTCAATTGCGTGGTTTGAATATCAAAGGCAAGATTGATGTCAATAAATTTATAGAAAGAGAAAAAGAGGAACGGAATCTTGAACGCAACCGCCGCAGAGAACGTGAGCGCGACCGCCGCAATGGTGGTCCGAACATGAACGCAGCAGGTGGCACGGGTCAAAATACTGAGGGGGGCAACAGAAATGCGGGCAATGCAGGAGGCAACGCCAACGAAAGTAGTGAATCAAGACGCCGTCGTTTGCGGAAGCCGCCTTTGGCAGCTAACGGAACGGCAGGTGCAGCAAGTACTGGACAACAAGGTGCAGGCGCAGGTCAAAATGGCGGTCAAGGTGGCAATCGCACAGGCGGTGGTCAGAATGGCGGTCAAGGCGGCGGCGGCAATCGCACGGGTGGCGGTCAAACTGGCGGTCAAGGTGGTAATCGCACGGGTGGCGGTGGTCAAGGTAACGGACAAGGTTACCAAGGCGGCAATCGTACGGGCGGTGGTCAAACTGGCGGTCAAGGGACAGGCTATCAAGGCGGCAATCGTACGGGCGGCGGCACAGGCTACCAAGGTGGCGGCAATCGCACGGGCGGTGGAAATCGTCCAAGTACACCCGCAACACCGCAATCTAATGAGGTAACACAAGCGCAAATCGAAGCCAAAATCAAGGAAACGATGGCGCGCCTCAACATTGGCGGTAAAAACAAAGGTCAAAAAGTTAGACGTGGAAAACGCGAAAAATTCCGTGAAAAGGAAGAAATGCGTCAACAAGCGGAACAAGGCGGCAAATTGCAAGTCGCTGAGTT
>JAYUKJ010000599.1:0-3324 GCA_043764555.1 Saprospiraceae bacterium | reverse complement strand
TTATGGGCAGTTGACGGATTGGAAAATCGACGAGCGTTTCAAACTGGATTACGACGATGCGCGTGGAGAATACGCGGGTGAAGTCCAACTAAAACAGGGTTTTTACAACTATTCTTACGTCGTTGTGCCAAGAAAGACGCAAAAACCCGATTACTCTATCCTCGAAGGCGATTGGTACGAAGCCGAAAATGAGTACCACGTTGTGATTTATTATCGCCCTTTTGGCGCGCGTTATGACCGTGTGATTGGCTACCAAAAAGCGCAATCGAGTCGGCGTTAAATTTAAGTAAAAATAAATAAAAGTAAGTAAATTTAAGTAAAAATAAATAAAAATAAGTAAATTTACGTAAAAATAAATAAAAAATGGAGACACCATTACACACATTTGAAGCCGCCAAAAACTATCTCGACAGTTGGTTGATTGGGTCAATTATTATCAGTTTGTTGGGTTTTGGCCTGTATGTGTTTCAAAAAAAGCTGCCCGTTCGAGAAAATTTACGGGGCGTTTTGGGTTTAGCGGCGGCGCTTTTTGGTTTGGTGGCGCTGTTGTCTTTGGGTCTGAAAGTGGTTTCGATGGTGCGCTTAAAACCCGTAAAATTGTATCGAAACAGCATCGAAACGCCTTATGGAACGGCACAATTGCGTGAAATTAGGGATTTTTACATCAAAAAAGAAACGCATTACAAGCCGATGCAACCGAACGTCATTGCCGATTCTGCCAGCTATTTATTCATCTTGGAGCGCAACGACAAAGGACACGTTTTGTCGGAAGGTGATTATCCGATTGATTCCATTTTGGCAAAGATGAATGATGTAATGGGGTATTGAAAAGGGTAAATGATAAATGAGAAGTGATAAATTAAACGAAAAAGGGACCCCTCAGTATAAACCCGTTTTTTAGGACTTTATCAAGTAAAAACGTGGCTAATACTGAGGGGTCCCTTTTTGATAGAAATTGCACGCGCGCGGTTACTTCAACAACATAATCGCCGCCGTCGTTTTGATGCCATCGAAGAGGCAACCAATCCTTAAATTTTCGTTTTCGCCGTGCTGATTGTTGTCGTAATTGACGACGGGAACGGTCAACGGCGGCGTTTTCAAGACTTGTTCAAAGAGATACAGCGGCAAAATACCGCCTGCGGAGGGCATCAAAATCACCTTGTCGGCTATCCATAAATCCGTGAAAAGTTCTTTATTGCCCCTAAATAATTCAGCGATAGTGGACACCAAAAGCGACTTGCCAAAACGACGAGGCCGCGACAGAAAATACATTTTTCCTTCCGTGCAGAGCTTGTAAATATGTTGCGTTTAGTCAACATAAATGCAATTGTCTTCGCGTAAAGTGCGGAAAGATTGGCGGCTGAGTGGCAATATTTTACTTTTCATGTGGGCAAATATAGGCTATTTTGATACATTTTCGGGGCGGATAAAACAATTTATTTTTTCTGAAAATACGTTTCACGTGTGCAAAAATTTAAGGAAAAAGCGTAAAAAAAAGCGTTACCGCTCTGAACGGCAACGCTTTTATGGTCTCAAAATTCCAGTGGAGGACCCCTCAGTATAAAACCGATTTTTAGGTCTTTTTTGACTCTATTCAACCCCGATTTTCGTCCCATCAGGAATCGTCGCGTTCTTTTTCACGACCACAATGCCTTCAATAATGGCGTACGCTTCATGGTCTTGTTTTGGCAAATCCGCGCCGCCTTTAATGGTAACATTGTTGCCAATTCGGCAGTTTTTGTCCAAAATAGCGCGCTCAATGTGGCAATTTTTACCAACGCCGATGTTGACCGTATCTTTTTTCATCAATTCTGTCAAATGTTCGTAGCGGTCGGCACCCATCATAATGACGTCTTTCAAAACACTTTTTTCGCCCACGCGACTCCGAATACCGACAATCGAGTGTTCCAACAATTTGGCGTGAATGATGGAACCTTCGGCACAAACGGCTTTTTTCAAAGTCGTTCCGTAAAACTTCGACGGCGGCAACAAACGGGCGCGGGTATAAATCGGTTGGTCGTTGTCGAAAAGATTAAATTTCGGGATATTATCCGTCAATTCGAGGTTCGCTTCAAAGAACGAATCAATATTTCCAATATCTGTCCAATAGCCGTTGTAAAGATAACTCGCCACGGGGCGTTTTGTAATCGCCGAAGGAATAATTTCTTTACCAAAATCCGTTGCCGTTGGATTTTCATCCAACAATTGATTCAACGTTTCACGGTTAAAAATGTAGATACCCATGCTGGCGAGGTAGTTTTTACCCGCTTTTTTCTCGGCTGCTGGCACGGGAGAAATCCAATCAGGCAACAATTCTGCCTTTGGTTTTTCGATAAAACTCTCAATCATGCCCGATTTTCCGACTTTCATGATGCCAAAATCGGTTGCATCTTTCGCATTTACGGGAATTGTGGCGATTGTCAATTCCGCTTTTTTAGCAATGTGTTCTTTTATCATTGCCAAAAAATCCATTTGATACAATTGGTCACCCGACAAAATCAAGACGTAATCATGCTCATGACCCGCCATGTGTCGCAGCGATTGCCGCACGGCATCTGCCGTTCCTTGAAACCAATTTGGGTTGTCAGGCGTTTGTTCGGCTGCCAAAATATCCACAAAACCCTTGCTGAAATGGTCGAAATTGTAGGTATTTTTGATGTGTTGATTCAACGACGCCGAGTTAAATTGCGTCAAAACGAACATCCGACGGACGCCCGAATTCAAGCAATTTGAAATCGGAATGTCAATCAATCGGTACTTTCCCGCAATCGGCACGGCGGGTTTTGAACGGTCTTTCGTCAGTGGATAAAGGCGCGAACCTTGTCCGCCGCCGAGAATGAGACTCACCATTTTGATGGTGGAAGAAGATGAAGGCATGATTGACTTTTTTTAATTGATTTTTAGAAAACTATGGTTGCGGAATACGTTATTTTAATACGGTAAAAGTAGTTTTTCAATGGAAAAAAAAGGTTTTTTTAGCGATAAAAAATAATTTTTAATTTTTTAATTCACAATTAGGACCCCTCAGTATAAAATCGATTTGGGCATAAAAAAAGCCGTTCCGATGCGTCGGAACAGCTTTTTTTATGCCTAAAGAATCCATCAATTGCGCTTATAAACGCCAATCGCCAAACGGTGAACGCAGTATTGGCAATCGCCATCTGTTGTCGCAATCGGGCAAGATGATTTCTTGATTTTAGGTACAACCCAAACGGTTTGATTGATGTTTGGCGTAAACGTAATTTCCGTTTTGCCTTTGCTGTCCGCGCGGACATCAGCGTCAATTAACTCGTAATAATACGTGTAAAGTGCCAAATCGAGGTC
>JAYUKJ010000598.1:0-11623 GCA_043764555.1 Saprospiraceae bacterium | reverse complement strand
TCCCTTCGGGATTAAGGTCGTTTTGTCCATTGATTCCTATAAACATACATTCCCTTCGGGAATTTAGAATAAAAAAGATGTGTAGATACTATAGCTTTTAAAAAGTTGTTAAATCTCTTGCTTATCAGCAGTTTAAACCTACTTTTGTCAAAAGTTTAAAATCTAAAAAACAAAAATTATGACAAGAGGACCCCTCAGTATAAACGGCATTTTTGCCTTAATTTTACTCATTTTCACGCAAAGTTGCGCCTTCAAAGCGAGTGTTGTCACCGAATCGGACTTGCAAAAAATGACGCCCGCCCAAGCAACGGCGCGCCTCGAAGAAGGTGCAAAACGCTTCGATAGCAATCAACCCAAAAAGTACAATTGGCGCGAACAACGCTACTATTTAGGCGTTCACGGCGCGCATCCGCCCGTCGTTGTCCTTGCGGGAACGGATGCTCGGGTGAGTCCCGAACTCATTTTCAATCAAGGTCTCGGCGATATTTTTTGCTTGCGTTCGCCCGCGAGTGTCGTGACGAACGAAAATGTGGCGGCCATGGAATTCGCTTGTCAACGTGGCGGCGCCAAAGTCATTGTTTTGATGGCGCAAACCAAAGACCCGTACATTGAACGCGCCGTTGACAATGACCAAACTGGTAATTTGGCAGCCATAAATTACCTCTTGCAACCTGCGATAACAAACGTCAAACGCGACCCAAATTGGAAAAGACTCCGCGGCGAAGAGTTTTTAAACATCATTTTGCGCGAACATATCAACTTATCCGTTCAAAAAGTCAGCGCCATCAGTCCTATACTGAGGGGTATGGTTGAGCGCGGTCAAGTCGTCATTGTGTCCGCGATTTATGATGTAGAAAAGGGAAAAGTTGTCTTTTTGAAAGGCGATGAACGGTAAACTTGGAATTAAGTGTCTTTTTTAGCCACTTAATTCCAAGTATAAATCCCAAACGTTGTTATTTTGCAGGTTATTCGCTCGTTAGAACTTGCTTCTTTATGTTCCAAATATTGATAAAAACAATCAAAATGAACAGACTTAAAGCCGTCAAATAGACAACAAAATCATAGTTTTTGGCGGCCTCGAAACTTTGTTTTTCTAACCAATTGACGACGCCGATTCTGATAAAAACCAAGGCAACAATGACTGCGAAAAAAACACTGCCCAAGAGCCGTAAAAGGGACCCCCTCAGTATTTTGGCAATATCGGTGGGTCTGTAACCAATTTGTCGGAGAAGGCGAATATCAGCGACTGATTTCGAGATAATTAATTGATAATTAAGGATAAACACAATAACGGAAAGTATCATTAATAGGAAACCAATGCCCGCGAGTGCCGCAATTGTGCCGTTCAAGATGCTGCCGAGCTTGCCGCCGATGAGTCTGCCTGAGCTTAATTCGTAGCCTTTTTCTTCAAGAAAATCGGTCAATTGACGGTCATAAGGATTGCCCACCTTTAGCAATATTCGGCTCGTTCCCGCGTCGGGTTGGTCACCAAAATTTCGGTTGGCAAACGCCATAAAATCTTCGGGAACCAAGACCGAATTGATGCGCTCCGAAAAGCCAATAATGCGCCCCCGAAACGTTTCTTCGCGCCCGTTTCCGCGTACCGTAACGTCAATGGTCACTTGCCGAATCGTGGACGCCGTGAATTGCGGCAAACCTTGACTGATGGCAAAGCCGAAATTGTAGAGCGCCAAATAATCTTTGGACATAATTATCGGCAATTCGGACTGCCCCTCGTGCCAACGAAAATCGGCATCCGACACATCTAAATACGTAGAAGGAATGGATTCGAAGAACAACTCCGTATAAAAGTTCAGCATACGACTTGACGCCCCGACTTTGAACCGATTGGCCGTAAAAGCGCCCACTGATTGCACAAACGCTTGATTTCCAATGATTTCTATTTCATTGGCGCTAAAAACTGATTTCCCGAAAATCGTATTTGCAAGGCTGACGGGTTTATTTATCGTAACAAAATTATCGCCGTCGGAAGCACCCCTCAGTATTTGACGCAAATCGAACCACGTTTGCAAGGCAAATAAAAGTAAGGTCAAACCGATGAACGCCCCGATGGCGGCGCCGACGACTTGAGCGCGATTTCGATTTTGGTCGAGTAGTTTTTTTAGAATGGACAAAGCGAAAATTGGGAATTAAAAATTAAAAATTAAAAATTTTGTTGCGCAAAAGTACAAAAAAAAGGTGTCGCTCAGTGAGCGACACCTTTTACTAAAAAATTTTTAAGACAATACAAAAAATGTGTTGCGTAAATAGATTTGTTTTATCAGTCGTCATTGTCAACTGATAGAACAATAGTTTAACCACAGATTACGCAGGACTTGTTCCGTTCTTCAACGGAATTAACGCAGATTATTTCCCGTTTTTCCTAAAAAAAAGGCATTTTCCGAGAAATTGGGATGCCGTAAAAACGTCATATACTGAGGGGTCCCTCAATTAAAATGAGGCGCGTTTTTTTTCAAATTAGAAGGCATTTAGAAATTAAAAAAATTGCGATAAGACTGGTTGTATTCCATTTTTCGGGTACTTCCGAGGCTATAAGTCATAGAAACACCAGCGAAATAGTAACGGTCGGTTTTGACGTTATCGCCACGTTGTTGACCCTCAATTGCGGCTCTTTGATTTGGTAAAGTCGTTGTTGATATAGCTGGAAAAGACATTTGTGCGGCAATCGGATTCTGCTTTCCGAGCGCGTCCATGTTGGGATATTTACCACTTACGTCGTCCAAATAATCGGTAAAAGTTTGGCGAATACCGAACTCGAAACCGACCGAAAGCCGTTGCCAAAGCGCCAATTTCATGCCCAAGCCCATCGGAATCACGACTTGAAATGGACTGTAAGGTTTGCCACCTTCCAAGTATTGTCCCTCGGTACCAAGCGGTCGAAGGTCTATGAATTTGCCTTCATGGCGCGCTTGCGGATTGAAATATAAGCCGCCAACACCCGCAAAAAGATAAGGTGCATTGGTTTTGCCGTCCATAACGTCGAAGGGTAAAAGGTTGAACTCAGCGCAAACCGCCAATTCGTAGAGCTTTGTTTGTGCTTCGAGATTGCGGCTACGGAGATTGCCAAAAGCGCGATAATCGGTTGCATTGAAGCTGCCATACATCGCCGTTGCGCGAAAAGCCAACCGCGGTGAGCGGTTCCAACGCGCCATGAGGCTAACGGAAGGACCAAAAGCACCAATTTCGGGTTTGAAACCTTGCAAGTCACCGATGTAGTTTGTGCCGCCCGCCATGCCGCCGACTTCTACATATTGCGCTTGAATAGAAGGACTGACGAGTAATAGGGTACCTACAAGAAATGTAGTGAAAAATTTTCTCATTGACGTATGTTATTTATGATTTATTAGTTCTATTCAAAATAGGTTCCAAAAAATCAAATAGTAAAGAATTTACACCATTTTGACGAAAAAAAAAGTTGTAAAAAGGGATTTATAGCGTTTTAAGTTGGTCAACTTAAAAAAACTGCCCAACCTGAGCCACAAATACCCCCTCAGTATTTTGGCATTTTATAGCATTTGAGTATTTTCTACACGGTAATTCATCGTTATTATGCCCGTTTTACTCCGTAAAAAATGATATTTCGTCATATTACGGGTTATAAAATCATTTTTTCGGTGTTCAAAACCTACTTTTGGCGCGCCAAAATCTTTATGGTGGTTTTAGCGTTTTAGATGTGACAATTTTAAAAGTTGTCAAACTCAAGTTTATGTAAGTTTATGTATTTTTCTTAATCAAAAAAGTCAGATAAAAAATGAAGATGACATTCGCAGGCATCGCCGCATTCTTAACGCTTGGCTTGGCAACGACTGCCGCAGCCCAAAGCAAAGCCCCCGAAAACTGGTTCAATCTTGACGCTTCCGAAAACAGCGTCAATGGTGTAAGTACCGAAAAAATGTACAGTCAATTGTTGAAAGGCAAGCAAGGACGCACCGTTATCGTGGCGGTTATTGACGGTGGCGTTGACCCTGAACATGAAGATTTAAAGGACATTATGTGGGTAAATCCGCGTGAAATTCCGAATAATGGCATTGACGACGACAAAAATGGCTACATCGACGACATCCACGGTTGGAATTTCCTCGGCGGCAAGGACGGTCGCAGCGTTCACCACGAAACGCTCGAAAAAGTGCGCGTTTATGCCGCACAACGCGCCAAATTCGCGAACGTTGATGGGACTAAATTGTCGAAATCGGATAAAAAAGCGTACGATGAGTTTACAAAAATGAAGACCGAAATTGACGATGAACTCAAGGAAGCTAAAGAAAATCTTGAGCAATACGAGCAAACTAAAACCATGATAATGAATGGTTTAGACGCTGCTGAAACGGCTTTGGCGGGCAAGGAGATTACGAAAGCAAACCTTGATGCCATTGACGCGAAGGACAATAAATCGTTGACGGCGGGCAAAGGTATTTTGATGAAACGCGTTGCGGGCAAAAAAGACGTGACGAGTTTCAGAGTCGTTAAAGACGATTTGGCGGAGCAATTGCAAGAAGCGATTGACTATTTTGAGGGCAAATCGAAGCAATATGACCCCGATTTCAACCCACGCGCGGACATTGTTAAAGACAATTACGCGGATAGTTATGAAAAAAACTACGGCAACAACGACGTAAAAGGTCCGGAAGCGATGCACGGTACGCACGTTGCGGGCATTATCGGCGGCATTCGGACGAACAACAAAGGTATGAAAGGCGTTGCGGACAACGTGCGGATTATGGGCATTCGTTGCGTTCCCGACGGCGATGAGCGCGACAAAGACGTGGCAAATTCCATCATTTACGCCGTTGACAACGGTGCGCAAGTAATTAATATGTCTTTCGGCAAAAGTTTTTCTTGGGACAAAACTGCGGTGGACAAAGCCGTGAAATATGCGCAATCAAAAGACGTGTTGCTCGTTCACGCAGCAGGCAACGATTCAAAGGATAATGACAACAAAGCAAACAGCAATTTTCCTAAGGCGACTTTTGAAAAAGGCGGTTGGTTTAGCCCTAAAAAAGCTAAAAACTGGATTGAAGTAGGCGCTTTGTCGTGGAAAAAAGACGATGATGCCGTGGCTACTTTCTCAAACTACGGTCAAGGCAACGTGGATTTATTCGCGCCAGGCGTTGATATTTTCTCAACAACACCCGATGGTAAGTACAAAAACTTGTCGGGAACCTCGATGGCATCGCCCGTAACGGCGGGTGTTGCGGCGGTAATTCGGTCTTATTATCCTGAATTGACGGCAGAACAAGTGAAAGAATGTCTTGAAAAATCGGTTGTTAAGCAAAATTACAGCGTTAAAAAACCGGGTTCGGAGGACAAAGTACCGTTCAAATCTTTGAGCCGCACGGGTGGCGTGGTCAACGTGTTTGAAGCCGTGAAATTGGCGGGACAGATGAAGGGGAAAAAGAAAAATGTACCGCGTGCGTAAGGGGCATTAAAAATTGAGGATTCAAAAATAGGACCCCTCAGTATTTTCAATTAGAAATTGAGCATATACTGAAGGGGTCCTAAAATTTTGAAAAGTGGTCGTGCTTGCATAAATTTGTTTTTATTTAGGGTTATAAAAATCTGATAACTAATGACAATTACCATTTCAAATATCGAAACGCCTACAATTGAGCGCGTACTTTCTTTTCTTCAAAGAGAAAATGTGCCTTATGTTCTCCAAACCGCCAATGAAGCGGCGCCTTCACGAGCGGAATTTTTATCGGATTTTAGAGAATCTTTGCTTTGGGCAAAGGACAACACCGCAGGAAAAGTCACGCAAGAACAATCGCTTGACGATTTTTTGGATCAACTTGAAAATGAAGTAACAAACGAACATCAAACCGCATGAACGTTATTGACACCCCATTTTTTCGCCGAGATTTACGCCGACTCGCCAAAAATACCCTTCAATTATTTCGGAAATTCGTACAGTCAAATAAGCATTGATTGATAATCCGCAAATGGGTCAATCTATTGGCATGAATTGCTATAAAATCCGTTTAGCTATTCCCTGAAAAGGTGTCGGCAAACGCGGTGGTGCGCGGCTCATTACTTATGTGCAACGCTCGCACGAGACGATTCATTTTCTGTCAATATATGACAAAGCAGAGCAATCCGACATTACAGACAAAGCAATTTTGAACATCATTAACGATATTGAAGACTAAAAACACATTGTTTTTTCGAATTAGGACCCCTCAGTATAAAAGCCGTTTTTCACTCAATTGGGAGCGAAAAACGGCTTTTATAGAGGGGTCCTAATTGTAAAAAAACAACGGGCGGGAAGCAAAAGCTACCCGCCCGTTTGGTTGTGCGGCACGTCCGTCGGTCTTAAGACTTCATTTATACCAATTTTGACAAAAGCCAATCGCGTTCCGCAAGCAGTTGGGTCTCCGTGATTTCATGCCGCAATTGCTCCTTTGCGGTCGCTGATTTCAAATCTATTTTTAAGAGTTTTTCAATCGCTCTAAAAAAATTAGTGTACATATCTTTTTGATAACCAATATCGTTTTGGCGATGCAAATAAATTTTTGAACTCTCAATATAAGAATCCAAAGCCGTAAATTCTTTCAAATCGTAGTAAATGCGCGCCAACATTCGTCGTGCATCTAAGTTAAACAACACTTCTTTCAAGTTCACTTCCTGCAACAATTGAATGGCTTTGGTGAAATCATTTTTTCTAAAACTGAAAATCGCGCAATTGTATTTGTACAGATTTTCACGTTCTTTTTCGGGTAAGAATTTTTTATAATCACTCAAAAACTGTTCAGCCCAATCGTAATTGTTGATTTTCAAGGCGAGCATCAAGACATTTTTATACGTATAAGGCGATAAAACGCCGCTTTCAAAAAGTACACCTTCACTCAATCCTAATTGAAATAAATCTAATGCCTCGCGCACATATTCAAGTTCACCACGATTTTGTCGGCGAATGCAGTAATTGATCGCCACGAGAATCAAGTCTCTCAATTCAGTTTCAGGAAACAGTTTTTGATTAATCGTAATTTCTTTTTTCAATCTTTGAAAAAAGACCCCCTCAGTATCAACCGTTTTCTCCGAAGTATCACCCACAGTTTCCGAGATTTTAGCAATTGTTTGATTAGAACTTCTAAAAGTTTGGTACGCGTAGTATTGTGTAGCAATAGCAGGTATATCGAGGTGTTGTTCAGCGATTGACAGAACAGAATCGAGCAATGGTTCGCTATATTCTTTTTTAGAAATAGCTTTATGAGACAACAAAGCAGAAGCTAATCTTAATACCTCGGCAATGCAATAAAAATGAAAATCATCTGCCATTTCTTGCAATTCGAAGTTAGCATCGCGGTGTAATTGTTGTTGTGCATCAAATTGTTCATAGCGTAGCAAAAAATTGTCGTGGTGGTAACGGGCGTTACGAAGAGGCTGTTGCTCTAAATATGTTTTAGCTTCAATAATCGTTTTCTCATAAATTTTTTCTACGCCACGTTGCCTTAAAGATTGATTTAAAAGGCGACTATACTGAGGGGGGTATTTTTCTAACTCATTAATTGCCAAATATTTAAGCATAATTTGAGTGAGTAAAGACATGGTGTGGTAAATGCGGTCAACGTTGAATTTTTGCTTGTTGTAGATGGCGGCAAACACTTGTTCTTTCATCAATTTCGTTACGCCCGCGTCAAGGTGTTTATCAATGTATTCAAAAAGTGCAGTCACGTCTTCGCGTTGATTAAAATAAGGCGACGCCACGACCTTTCGCAGTTGTCGGCGGTCGGCTTTGTCAAGGCTTTTGAAAAGTTGGATAAGTGTAGAGTTGTTCATCGTGTGTTATTGCAGTTAACACATTTCTTGTTTTTTTGAAACATATAGGCACACAGGACACATAGAGTTTTTCTGTTTCCTTCTGAATAACAAAACAGAAAAACCTATGTATCTATGTATTTCAAAAAAAGCGTCCAAAACGTGTCAAATCGTAAAAAAATATTGTTTCTATTTTTTTTTAGTTAAAATATGGTGAAAATTAAAGTCAAAATAGACTAAAATTTACGAGAAAAATGCTTGTAAATAATTGTAAATCAATTAGTTAATACTCCAACTTGACGGAGAAATGAGAAATACTGTAATTGTTGGTGAGCGACTATTGCCGCACATTTGTAACATCAAAAGAAAGATAAAGCGCAACATGAACAAAAAATTGATACTCGCTACGGCACTCCTACTGATATTCGGTATTCTTAGCAACCTCTCCGCACAAGGTTGGTTGCAACGTTATGGAATAAGTTCAGAGCGCACATCGGCCCAAGCAATTGCGCGAACTGCCGACAACGGTTACATTTTCTGCGGCTACTCGGACGGTGGTACGCAGTTGTACATCGTCAAGACCGACCCCGAAGGTGGCGTTTTATCGACTCGGAAATACAAGACGGCGGACGATATTCAAGACGTTGTTAAAATGACGGATGCGGGTGACGGCAACTTCATGATTGCCTTCGCCACTAAAAATACCCCCACGAATGTTAAAAATATTTCACTTTTCAAAGTCAAACCAAGCGGTGATACTCTTTGGACAAAACAATTTGGCGACACTAATAACGAACGCATTGGCGATATTCAACGCCTCTCCGACGGTAGTTTTATCATCGTTGGCACTAAGTTTACGACAAATGGCGACAGTACGGCCATCCTAAAAACCGACCCGCAAGGGCAGCAACTATTTTCTACTACTTCTTTTTTTCTAAACAGGAAATTCGCAACCACCATTGCGGAATCCCAAAACCGATCAACGCTGTTTGTTTCTTTTCGACCAAACGGGGCGAGCGACACCGCTCGCCTCGTTAAATTCGACGCCAATGGAAAAAATCCGCGCGAAACGAAAATTAAAACGTTCGGCACGAACAACGATAAAATATTTACGCGCATTGACGCATTAACCGTCTTAAACGATGGTAATTTAGCGATTATAGGCGATTATTTCGCAAAAATTGACACAAACGGCAACGTTTTGTGGGCAAACTCATTAGAATTCAATACCTCACCCAAAGCATTTACCCAAACGCTTGACGGCAATTTTGCCGTTGTCGGCACGTTCGACGAAACCCGTCAAGTATCTAAATCCTTTTTTTTACGCGTCAATGCCGCAAATGGGGCTAACATCGTTGCGCCAAAACAAATTGGCTTTATTGACAATGTTGCCGCAAGTTCTTTTCCTTTCCACAACGCCATTATTCCCACCCCCGACGGTAGCTTTATCCTCGCTTCGGAAGAAGTTGCGGGAGGCAGCCGAGCGCGCTTGATGAAAATCGGCAACGTTGGCAAAATTTGGACAAACGAAATATCAGGACGCGTTTTCGTCGATAACAACGGTAATTGTCAACAAGACGGTGACGACAAACCTTTTTTGAACGCTATCATCGAAGCCGTAAACCGAAACGACCCAAATCGCATCTTCAGAACCCGCGTCTTAGATTCATTGGGCAATTACACCATTGCCGTGGATAGTGGTACTTATGACCTCCGTTTGCGCGGTATTCCACCGATGTGGAGTGCTTGCGCGGACAATATTTCTTTCGATACTGATTTTGAGTACAAATACGCACCCCGCAGTTTTGGCTTGCGTCCGACAACTGTCCTTTGTCCGCAACTCGATGTCAACGTGTCAACGCCTTTTATTCGGGCTTGCAGCACCAGTATTTACCGCGTTCGCTATTGCAACAACGGCTCGGCAACGGCGACTAATACCTACGTAACGCTTCAACTTGACTCGCTGCTCAATTTTCAAAACGCTACCATCCCTTTCCAATTAGTGGGCAAACGCCTCTATCGTTTTGACATTGGTAACGTCACCGTTGGCAAATGCGGCGGTTTCGAGGTGCGGATTGCGCCTGAATGCGGTGCAGCGGTGCGTGAAGGACAGACTTTGTGCGTCAAAGCGCAGATTTATCCCAATACGCCTTGCTTTACTTCGCCAAATTGGACTGGAGAGAGTTTTCAGTTAGAAGCATCTTGCGATGCTGATTCTTTGCGTTTTCTGATTAAAAATGTTGGAACGCCTTCTCGAGGTTCATCAATTAGAAATATTGTCATTCAAGATGAAGTTGTCTTTCTGCGCGGCAATACAAGCGCAAACAATACGGGGCAAATTCAAGCAGCCGTAAGCGTGCCAGTTGACGGTTTTACTTACCGTTTTAGCGTGCCGCAAGTACCAAATCACCCGGGAAATTCACGCCCGACGGTTGCCGTTGAAGGTTGCCGAACGAATACAACGACGCCGATTTCGCTGGGTAAAGTCAACCAGTTTCCAGAGGACGATTTCGACCCTTTTGTCGATAAAGAGTGCCAAATACTGAGGAGTCCTGCCAGCGTCAACAATGAACTAAATGCCTTGCCCGTTGGCTATCAAAATTTACATAAAATTGAACCGACCGACGAGATTGAATACCAAATAAATTTCCGCAACCGCACCGCTGATACGGCGTTCACCGTTGCCGTTCGAGATACATTGAGTCCATTTTTAGACCCTTTGTCCGTCGAATTAGGCGCAAGTAGCCACCCGTACCGCTTCCAAATGTTCGGCGGCAATTTGATGAAATTCACTTTTGACAACATCAATTTACCACCAAATGGATTAACTGAACGAGATGCAGCCGTAGGTTTTGTCAAGTTCCGCGTCAAACTCAAAACCGCACTGCCAAACGGAACCCGCATTTTGAACGCCGCGAATATCAGCATGAATTTCGGAAACGACGGCATGACGAACGAAACTTTTCACACCGTTGGGCAAAATTTTATTTTAACTGCCATAGTTGACCCAGCAACATCGACAAATTTCGGTGTGAAAGTCTATCCAAATCCGTTCTCAGAAAGCGCTACTTTTGAAATAAATGATAAAAAGAGACCCCTCAGTATAATGACTAATTTTTCGCTTTTTGACGCCACAGGACGCCTTTTGCGAAGCGAAAAAGTGAGCAACGGACGCCTTGAATTTGAGCGTCAAAACTTGCCCGCCGGCTTATACATTTTCAGAATCGAAGACAATGGAAAGCTATTGGGTTCAGGAAAATTGACGATTAAAAACTAAAAACACTTAGCCACGATTTTACGATAATTCACGGATTTTAGCCTAATTCAATCCGTAGCAATCGCCGAAAGGCGTGGTGAACAAACTAAAAATATATTTACTTCATGTCATTTGTTTAGTCCCTCCTCGAAGTTGAATTCGGGGAGGGACTATTTTTTCAAGGCAGATATTATTGCTTTGGCTCTATTAGGATTTCAAGTTGCCGACCTACTTAGTTTATCTTTAAAATGGCGTAACTGCCAAATCTCGGTAATATTTAACCCCATAAATGGTTTTCCTACGCGGTGTAACCGCGAAACCACTTGCTTTAGCGGTTACACCGCACTCGAAACATATCTTTGTAAGTAGTCGGACAAAATTATTTAGCAACCCAATAATTCACGATTTTTTTTGTCGCATTACTTAGGAACGCGAATTAAATAAAAGCACATTTTTTCTTAACACATAGGCACATAGGGCACATAGTTTTTCTCTTTAAAGATATGTCTTAAAGCGTTTTATGTATAAAATCTATGTGTTCTATGTGCCTATGTGTTAAAAAGGAAATTACGCTTTTATTTATTTCATGTTCCT
>JAYUKJ010000597.1:0-3331 GCA_043764555.1 Saprospiraceae bacterium | reverse complement strand
TGAGGTCCAGAAGTTTGAAAGTGAGGTCCAGAAGTTTGAAAGTGAGGTCCAGAAGTTTGAAAGTGAGGTCCAGAAGTTTGAAAGTGAGGTCCAAGCCTGCCAAGTCGCCGTCTAAGTCTGTCAAGTCACCATCTGAATCGCAAAAGTTACCGTACAAATGCGGCACTTTCTTCGTAAGATAACCACTAAAGGCGTTGTTTTACGTAAAAAATGGCTTTTATACTGAGGGGTCTCGTTCGCTGCAAAAAGTCGTGCAGCTTACGCGCGTCAAAGACGCAGAGAATAGTACGTGTCTTTGTCCCGCTTTTTGCGCGGTTTTTTGTGAGAAGGCAACGGCGGCGGCGGCATAAACCAAGGTTGTTGGTCATGCGGCGTCGGAACGGGCGGCACCGCGTTCAAGCCGCTCAATTTAACGCAGGACGATAAAGCCAATTTGGTCGCTTTCCTCAAAACATTGACGGACGAAACGATGGTGCGCGATGAAAAATTATCCAATCTTTTCAAGCAGTAAAACGTTTCTCGAAACGCAAAAACCGCCTTGCAAACCGCGTTTTGCAAGGCGGTTTTTGCGTTTATACTGAGGGGTCCTATTTTTTCATTTTTTCTAACAAAAGATACTACATTTGGCACACTTAATTCACACGTTTTACTCAGATTTTAATTAAATTTTCAATATGAAAAACCTATTTCTCCTTTTTTTAACGGTGCTATCGACGGTTGTTTTTGCTCAAAAAAAGCAATTGAATTACTATTTACCCGAAAGCGTGACGTACGATAAAAATGTGCCAACGCCCGAAGATTTTTTCGGTTTCCAAATCGGTGAACAACATCTAAGCCACGACCAAATTGTGGTATATATGCGGGAGCTTGACCGTGTGAGCGACCGAATATCCATGCAAATGATTGGCCGAACGCACGAGTTTCGACCGCTTTTGATTTTGACAATTACGGCGGTTGACAACCATAAAAATTTGGAGACAATCAGACGGGAACACTTGAAATTATCGGACCCCTCAGTATCAGCGGCTTTGGAAACGTCAAAAATGCCAATTGTCATTTATCAAGGACATTCGATTCACGGCAATGAGCCGAGCGGCGCAAATGCGGGCGTTTTGGCGGCTTATTTTTGGGCGGCAGCGCAGGGAAAAGAAGTCGATGAAACATTACAAAATGTTATTATTCTGCTGGACCCCGCGTTCAATCCCGACGGCTTGCAACGGTTCAGTCAGTGGGTCAATATGCACCGCTCCAAAAACTTAGTTTCAGACCCCGCGAGCCGGGAGTTTTCGGAAGTTTGGCCCTACGGCAGAACGAATCATTATTGGTTCGATTTGAACCGCGATTGGCTCGTCAGTCAGATGCCAGAATCTCAAGCACGCATTAAGATTTATCACGATTGGAAACCGAACATTTTGACCGACCATCACGAAATGGGCAGCAACGGCACGTTCTTTTTCCAACCGGGTGTGCCAAGTCGCGTCAATCCGTTCACACCCGCGAAAAATCAGGAATTGACGGGTAAAATTGCCGAATTTCACGCAAAAGCCTTGAATCGCATTGGTTCTCAATACTATACAAAACAAGGTTTTGATGATTTTTACTACGGCAAAGGATCAACTTATCCCGATGTGAACGGCGCGGTGGGCATTTTATTCGAGCAAGCGAGTTCTCGCGGTCACGCGCAACGGACGTCAAATGGCGTTTTGACTTTTCCGTTTACGATTAGAAATCAATTGACGACGAACCTATCAACGGTCGAAGCGGCGCGTTTTTTACGGGTTGACATGCTCAATTATCAGCGTGATTTTTTCAAAAATGCGGCGGCAGAAGCGGCAAAAGATGTGAAGAAAGCCTACGTTTTTGGCGAAAAATACGACCGTTCGCGGCTTGGTTTTTTCGTAGATATGCTCCGTCGCAATCACATTAAAGTGTATGAGTTGGCACAAAATTATAAGGATTTTGCGAAAGAATCGGCGTACATTATTCCATTGGAACAACCACAATACAAGCTGATTCGCGCCAATTTTGAGCGTTATACTGAGGGGTCCAATGGTTTCTTTGCGGACTCACTTTTTTACGACATTTCCGCTTGGTCGTTGCCTTTAGCGTTCAATATTAACCACGCCGTGATTGAAAACAGCGCATTTTCGGGCAATTTAATGGGTAAAGAAATTACGGAAAATGCGGTTTTGAAAGGCGAAATCATTGGCGGAAAAAGTGACTATGGTTACGCCTTTGAGTGGGACGATTACCTCGCGCCGTTGCTCTTAAACGCGGTTTTGACGGACGGTTTGCAAGCGAAATTGTCCAATGCGCCTTTTAAAATTGGCACAAATAGTTTCAACTTGGGGACAGTGTTTATTCCGATTCAAAATCAAGGAAAAACGAGTGAGGCGATTCATAATTTGTTGGAAAAAACGGTCAGAAAAACGGGTGTGAAAATCTTTGCGTTACAAACAGGCTTGGCAACCGAAGGAATAGATTTGGGCAGTCCGTCCTTGGCAACGATTAAAAAACCGAACGTTGCGTTGCTCGTCGGCGAAGGTGTTGCTAACAACGATGCGGGCGAAGTTTGGCATTTGTTGGACACGCGCTACGAGATGCAAGCCGTGCAGATTGATGTAACAAATATGAGTCGCGCAAAACTCGAAAATTACAGTTGCATGGTCATGGTTGACGGCAATTATTCGGCAGCAATCGTTCCTAAATTGCGGGAATACGTCGTCAATGGTGGAACGATAACAGCTTTTGGAAAAGCCGTTAAGTTTTTGAAAAACAACGATTTATGCAATATTGAATTTAAAATATCTGATAAAGATGCGCTTTTAAAATCGTTTAAAAAATATACGAATAATGAAAAAACAACGCGCCGCCCTTACGATAAATTTGACGACGACGAAGGCGCGCAAGTTATCGGCGGCGCCATTTTCGAGACCGAATTAGACGGCACGCACCCGCTGATGTACGGCTATCGCCAAGCAACATTGCCCGTTTTTCGCGGCGATACAATGTTCATGGAATTGCCCACAAACCCTTATTCAGCGCCTTTGCGTTACACGGCGAACCCACTTATGAGCGGTTATTTGAGCGCAAAAAACAAGGAATTATCGAAGGCTTCAGCGTCCATTATTGTGTCGAGTATCGGTAGCGGTCGCGTGATTGCGTCGATTGACAATCCAAATTTCAGGGCGTTTTGGTACGGCACGAATAAAATTATGGCAAATATGATTTTGTTCGGCAATTTGATTCAATCGGGAACGATGGAGGGGAAAAAATAATTAACAATTAAAAAATTTAGGACCCCTCAGTATAAAAGCAAAAAAAGCCATTC
>JAYUKJ010000596.1:0-3334 GCA_043764555.1 Saprospiraceae bacterium | reverse complement strand
AGATTCCCCAAATCATTTTTTCAACCGCTTATGACCAATATGCCTTGAAAGCCTTTGAGGTTCACGCTGTCGATTATTTGTTGAAACCCTACACCCGCGAACGATTTAAACATGCCATTCAGCGCATACGAAGTGACGAACAGCCAAATCCCGTGCAGCCTTTGGCAGAAAGTCTGATGCCAAACGCCACGACTTATCCAGAACGGATTTTGGTGCAAATTGGTCAGAAATTGATAAATATTGCCGTTACGGACATCTTATGGATAGAAGCAGACGGCGATTATGCGCGCCTAATTACGCTCAACGGCAAGTATTTGAGCAATTATGGCATCAGCAATTTGGAATCAAAACTCAATCCGAACAACTTTATCCGCGTGCATCGATCGTCGCTCATCAACGTGCCGTACATAAAAGAAGTGCAAAAATACGTTAGCAGCTACGACGTGATTATGCAAAACGGCGACGTCGTGCGGGTCAGTCGCGGGTACATGGACAACTTGAAAAAATTGATGTATTAAGTTAAATAAAAATCGAGTTTAACCGATAAATGTGTAATAAAATTCACGCAGCAATCGCCCGCATTGTTGAAAACAATGTGTAAAACGTAGATTTAGCAGACTTCTAAATTTATTTTCACTATTTGTTGAAATTATTTTCAATTTACCCACAAGGTTATCAACACCAACAAGCACCAATTTTTTTACTGCTAAAATCATCAGAAAAAAAACATTATTCTGTTCTGCATTCAAAACACAATTGTTAAATACCTTATTTATGAACTCTAACTTTTTGATTTTCAACTTTTTACGTCTAAAATACTGAGGGGTGTGTACAAAATTGGAAAAGAGAACCTATCTTTGCGCCGCGTCTTGAAAAAGAGACAATATGGTTTTTGAAAACTCAGTTCCCGAGCCTTTATCCCTTTAAAAGTTTTATACTTTAAAGGTGGGATATGGAATCCCGAAGTTACCGCTTCAATGTTCAAAGCGACCGCTTCAAAGTTCCTCCTTTGGTTGCCCGTCAAATTCCCGTCCGTCTCGCTTTTTCCCGTCGCCGTCGCAGTGCGTGCCATCGGCAAATATCTAATTATTTGATTGTCAAATCTTTAGGCGAAATTTCCCTCTGTCAGACTCCGACTTGTGCTTAACACATTTTTTATTTTTCAAACTAAGTCGTAGCCAACGGTTGAAGGGCAATGGGCGGCAGACGACTCACAACATCTTTTTGTATCATGCAAGGATTCAGAAATCTTGGCTTGGATGAAGACCTCATCGCAAGCGTAGAAGCACTTGGCTTCGAAAATCCAACACCCGTTCAAGAACTCGTTATTCCAGCCGCTTTGGCGTCGGACAACGATATTATCGCACTCGCACAGACGGGTACGGGCAAGACAGCCGCTTTCGGTTTGCCACTTCTCCAACTTATTGACCCCACAAAACGCTACGTACAAGCCTTGGTGCTTTGCCCGACCCGCGAATTGTGCATCCAAGTAACGAGCGACATCGCAAAATATGCGAGTCAAAAACACGCGGCTAAAGTGACTCCCGTTTATGGTGGTGCAAGTATTGACACGCAAATTCGCCAAATCAAGTCGGGTACGCACATTGTTGTCGCAACACCAGGACGTTTGGTTGACCTTATTAATCGCGGTGCGATTGTGTTAGAAACCATTGAGCGCGTTGTCTTAGACGAAGCCGATGAAATGTTGAACATGGGTTTCAAAGACGATTTGGACATCATTCTCGGTGCCGCAAGCCTCAAAAAAAGCACTTGGTTATTTTCGGCAACTATGTCAGGTGAGATTCGCGCGATTGCGCGGAACTATATGAACTCGCCCACGGAATTGACAACGGGCAGAAAAAATGAGACGAACACGGACATCGAACACGTTTATTATGTCTGCCGTCCCGACGACCGTTATTCAACTTTGAAACGCATCGTTGACGCGCAACCAGATATTTTCGGTTTGATTTTCTGCCGTACCAAAGCAGAAACCAAAGAAGTTGCCGACATGATGACCCGCGACGGTTACAATTCGGACGCTTTATACGGCGATTTGTCGCAAAATGACCGTGACCGTGTGATGAACCGCTTCCGTGAAGGCGCTTTGCAATTGTTGATTGCAACTGACGTTGCGGCACGTGGATTGGATGTTAGCGATATTACCCACGTTATCAACTATGGTTTGCCAGATGATAACGAAGTTTATACACACCGTAGCGGTCGTACTGGTCGCGCGGGCAAAAAAGGTGTGTCGATTACGATTACAACACCGAAATTTGAAGACCGCATTCGTCAAATCGAACGCGCTTCAAAAGCACAATTTTCAAAATTGCCAATTCCTTCGGGCAGCGACGTTTGCGGTAAGCAATTGTTTAGCATCATCCACAAAGTTCACAATGCAGAAGTGCAACACGAAGAGATTGAGCCATTTTTGGCAGGTATCTACGCTGAATTGGAAGATTTGTCGAAAGAAGAAGTCATCAAACGCTTTGCAAGTTTGGAATTCAATCGCTTCTTGACCTACTACAAGGACGCAGCAGATTTGAATATTCGCCCACGCAAACCATTTGACAGCTCACGCGGTGACGCACAACCAGTTTACAACAGTTCAGTAGGCGGTATGACGCGCCTTTTCATCAATTTGGGTGAAATGGACGGCATCACAAAAGGCGATTTTATCCGAATGTTGGGACAAAATTTCAACATCCCAGGAACGGCGGTTGGACGCATTGATATTTCGAAATCTTATATGCACTTTGACGTTGCTTCGCAATACACCGACATTTTGAAACGCGAAATGCACAATTCTACGTACGATGGTCGTCCAATTCGCTTGGATTCAGCATCTGAACGTAGCGGCGGTGGCGGCGAGCGTCAAGGTGGTGGTTTCCGTGGTGGCTCATCCGACCGTCCGTTTGAAAGACGCGGCGGTGGCGGTGGTGGTGGCGACCGCAGACCTTACGGTGGCGGTGGCGATCGCAGTGGCGGTGGCGACCGCAGAAATGGCGGTAGCGACCGTGGTGGCGACCGTACTTTCAACAACCGATACGGCAGCGACAAGAAAAAGACGAAAAGTCCTTTCACGGTCTAATATTTTTTGAAGAAAAATTTAAAGCGGCGCTCGAATATTCGGGCGCCGCTTATTTTTTGCAAAAAAGAGCATTTATACTGAGGGGTCCTATTTTTTCAAGAAAAAGGAATACATTTGTCAAAAAATATAAGAATGGATACTTCAAATTACTGAACAGTAATTTTAATTAACTTGTATTATGTTGAAAATGAATTTTTTATAAAACTCAAATTCCATACATTTGTAATAAAATCAGCAACA
>JAYUKJ010000595.1:0-3336 GCA_043764555.1 Saprospiraceae bacterium | reverse complement strand
TGAGCGTGTTTTGAATAATGGCGTATAGATATATCATAAAATTCAAAAGCCTCGTAAACAGACTGTTCACGAGGCTTTTGAATTAAAGAATAGAAAACCAATAATGTACCACAGCGTTTTACACGACATGGACCACAAATTGAACCGATAGAACTGATTCACACTGATTTGTTACAAAAAAAATCAAAAAAATCAAAAAAATCAGTGTAAATCAGTCACATCAGTCCAATCTGTGGTCTATTTGAAATCAGAAATTTGACATCACATCAAGGGCTGAATAAGTGCCAATAATTCTTTCTCATCCATCGGACGATTAAAAAACTGCATCGTTTCTTCCGCTTTATTCGCTAAAATAAGGACAGGTAAGCCCGTTACGCCCGTGAATTCTTTTTTTATCCGCTTTGAAAAAAATGAGACATCGGCTTTTTCAAGAATCAATGTTTCGTCCGACAATTGATTTTCGCGGATGAATAAATTAATCGCTTCCATCGTTTGGCGGCCGGGCATATTCACGAAAGTAATCATCAGTTTCGTCGAATCAAATTTGGCGGACAATGAATTGACCGCTTTCAGAGTTGATACGCTATTGGCGCTTTCCAAATTCCAAAAACAAAATAAATGGAGTTTTCCCGTCGCATTATTTATTTTCGCCGCCAGTGCATCAATCTCAATCGGTTGCACCGTTTTTCCCTTGGCGTTTGCGAGTTTTGCGCGGTCTTCGGGCGTCAAGGCTTGCGTTTCAAAATGCGTTGTGTCAAACGGATTCACGGTGTTTGAGGTCGAAGGCGTTGGTTTTGAACTGCAGGAAAATAGCAGTAGAAAAACACCAAAATGCCCAATGCCGAAACCCAAGAAACGACCATCCAAAACCTGAAATCCGAAATGTGGAATCCAAAATTTGGAATTTGGAATTTGGCGTCCGAAATCCGAAATCCGAAACCTGAAATTTGGAATTTGGAATTTGGCATTTAAAACTCCTTTGGAATCTAAAATCCCCATGAACTGATTTAAAAAATTGATTTTCATACGTTTACAAATTAATTTATTTTGAGTTTAAAAGAAAATATTAAAAATATTTGGATGCAATGGCATTGGACATTGCTTGGTTTTACGGCTTTGTTGGTGCGGTTGCTCGCCGACAGGACCCCTCAGTATATTGAGCAATTTTACAGCCGTGGCGTCTTTTTGGGCGTTCGTTGGCTCTTTGATTGGTCGCTTGCGTGGCTGCCTTTTCCCTTGTTGTTGGTGTTTTACGGCGTCGTTATTGTTTATGTTTTTAGATTTTTTAAAGCTCTTTTTTCAAATCAAATTCCGTTCCGTAAACGCCTTTTGACTGCTGGAAAACAATTAATCAATTGCGCGGGTTTTGTCGTTTTTAGCTTTCTGATGCTGTGGGGATTCAATTACGCGCGCCCTAATTTTGCCAACCAAATCGGTTTGACCGTCGAAAAACCCGACACTTTGGCCCTCAGAATTGAATTGGAAATTGCCGCCAACGAAGCCATTGCCGCGCGGAAAATCATCGAAAAAGGACCCCTCAGTATAGACGGCTTTTCGAGCGATTTTGAAGATAGAATGCGTACTGATGTGTCCAATTTCTTAGAAAAAAACAATTTTGAAGCGGGCGGACGCTTGCGCGGGCGCCAAATTTCGCCCGATGGTGTCTTATTTCGATTCGGTATTTCGGGCATTTATATGCCTTTCACGGGCGAATCGTCGATTGACAATGCGGTGCATCCGCTCGAAAAACCTTTTACGATGGCCCACGAACTTGCCCACGGTTATGGTTGGACGGAAGAGGCGACGGCGAATTTTATTGCCTATCTGAGCTGCATCAATTCGACCGATAATCACACCCGTTATTCAGGACTAATTAGTTATTATCGTTATGTCGCATTTAATTATAAACGCCTCAATCCCGAAGCCTACAAAGCCTTTAGAAGCCAGTTACCCGAAGGTTTTCGCAACGATTTAGAGGCTATCAATCAGCGTTTATTAAAATATCCAACGTGGTTTTCAACCGATAAAATCAACGATATTTTTCTCAAAAGTCAAGGCGTTAAGGAAGGCGTTGAGAGTTATTCGCGCATCGTTATTTTGGTTTATTCTTGGCGAAAAAATATCAAGTAAGATAAACAATTTTTGTTTTATTTAGTATTTAATTGATTGATTATCAATGTTTCATGAAATTAATCGTTCGCCATTCAGCAATTTCCGCTTTGGCTTTTTAGGACGGGCGAATAAATTTGCCCGCTATTGATTTTGCCGATAAATCGTTACTTTAAAGACATAATTCCGATATTTTTCATCAATAGCGGACGACATTTATTCGCCTGAAAATCCCAAAGCGGAAATTGCTGTTTATCGTTCACCGTTCATCAATTATCCCCATTTTGCGCATCAAAAAAGCCGCGCTCATTTGTTGGCAAACGCCCGCTCGGAGCGTATAATCGAAGCGCAATTCGTCGTCAATTATCTGCGCTTCAAAGCAATTATTGGCCAGATAATCGGGGTAATCTTTTTTCATGTCGCTAATCACCAAATCGTGCGTCGCGATGATGCCAATCGCATTTTTGCTGATTAAATTTTTAATTAAACCTTGCGTTCCCGCGCGTTTATCGTTAGAATTGGTACCCCTCAGTATTTCGTCCAAAATAATGAACGTCGCTTGCGGTTTTTCCAATTCAGCGATTATTTTTTGCAAACGTTTCAATTCTGCGAAGAAAAAAGACTCATCATTTTGCAAAGAATCGTTCACCCGCATACTCACGAACAGGTTGAACGGATGAAAAACAAAACGCTCGGCACACACGGGCGAGCCAATTTTTGCAATAATCAAATTGACGCCCAAAGTTCTCAAAAACGTGCTTTTTCCCGACATATTCGAGCCAGTCAAGACCACAAATTTGGTGTCTCTAAACACAATATCGTTGCCAACTCTTTTGCCAAAAGGAATCAGCGGATGCCCCACATTTTTGAGGTCTAATTCCTTATCATTCGACAAAATCGGCATCGTAAAATCGGGATGATTATAAGCAAAATTTGCAATGCTTGACAAGGCTTCAAATTCGCCAATAATCCTGAACCAATGCATCACTTTTCCGCTATAATGCTGTTTCCATTTTTCTAAAGCAAACAAAGCGTGTACGTGGTATTGGAACAAACCATTCATAATAATGGCCGCAAATGGGTTCAAAATTGTGTCAAATTGATTCAGAATCCGTGCTAATTTTCCAATGGCCGCGCTTGGCACTATGCCTTCGTTGGTGGCATTACTTTTCAGATTTTTTAATTTATTACTCGTAAATTCTTCTTTTTCAATGGATTGCAATAAAG
>JAYUKJ010000594.1:0-11687 GCA_043764555.1 Saprospiraceae bacterium | reverse complement strand
ACTTCCATCGAGCCTTTCGCCACGCGACCGCCGCCCGAGACGACAATACTGAGGGGTGGGAAATTGGTCTCTTTGTAAATCCGTCGGGCATCGGCGTAACTCGCCAAATCCTTCATCCGCGGGAGCGAAAACGCGCCCGTTCGCGCGCCGTAGCCCAAAATACCGTTGTGCGCGCCGACCATGCCCGCGAATTTGCCGAAAGCAATGAGGCGTTGGTTGTAGTCGTCCGTCAAAACTTCGTAATCAATGAGCGTGACTTTTTTCTCCAAAACGGCTTGCAACAACGGGCGATTGTGTGGCTGCTTTTTGATGGTATGTGAGAAGAAAAGGTACGACTTTCCCGCCATTAAGCGCTCAATTGGCACTTCTTTGATGCCCATCAGAAAATCGCAATCGCTCAAATCAGCCGACACTTCGATGCCTTCGGACTGAAATTCGGCATCCGAAAAACAGCGCGTCGGCGACGGCTCAACAATTATTTTACAGGAAAAAAGGCGCTCAATGAAGGCGCATTTGGCAGGTGTCAAGGCGACGCGGTTGTCCGCTGGCGTCTTGCCTTCGTGAATCAATCCGATTTTCATACGTTATAATTAGGTTTAAAACTGGTTAGAACTTGCGACAAAAATACGTTTTGTATTGGTAATCCATTGCGTATTATCGGTTATTTACGCGCTTTTAAGGATTAATTCACGCATTTTGCTTTCCATTCAGCAGCTTTTGCGTCGCCTTTCCCTTCGTAAGCATCAGCGAGCAAACAGACCAATTTTCTATTTTTCGGGTCTTTGGGAAAAGTTTTTTCGAGCCGCGCAATGGCTTTGTCAAACTGCCCCGTTTTGATGGCAAGTCGGGCCAATTGAAGATTGACAATGACATTTTCAGGGTTTTGCGCGTCGAGTTCACGCAACTGCAAAATGCCTTTCATCGGGTTGTCGGCGGGCGGGTTTTCAACAAAACACAGGGCTAAATTCAAGCGGTGTTCCAGTTTGGCGGGGTTCAAAGACGCCGCATTTTGGAAGGCTTCGGCAGCGCGTTTTGAACAGAATTCACGTAAATTAGGGTCAGTTGCCTTTTGCAAAGCCAAATAAAAATTGGCGCCCGCAATGGACCACGCTTCGTCGGTTTTTTCGGCTTCCGCGACCTGCTGCGCATAGACGGAAGCAACTTCATCATGCCCAGCGTTGTGCCAAGCGGCTGATAATTGCTTCAATACTGAGGGGGTACTTTCGGCAGCCATTTTTTCCGTAAGTTGTTGAATTTCAGGACGTTGCGCAGCCGTCAATGCGGCAGTCGCTTCTTCGATGAGCGTTGTTGGGTTCACCGTTTCGGCGGTCAAAGCGCGCGCCGTAGCGACCGTTTTTTGCTCTTTCGATTTGACATCGCAACCGAAATAGAGTATAAAAAACAAGCCAATGGCTGAGGAAATAAGGATGATTTGAGCGCGATTCATGTTTGAAGAAATTAAAAATTGAAAATTGAAAATTCGTAAACATTTGCTTCCCCACGGGAAACTAACTTGCTAAAACAAAAATTGTGCATCACAGAGTTTCGGGCAGAAACTTCCATGATGCACAATTAAATGCTCAAAGATTGATTTTTGTTGTCAAAAACTAATCGTCTTTGCCGCCGTCTTTGTCGTCTGGCAAAGCATGAACATTGGTTTTCACGTGTTCCGTGAAAATCTTCGCTGGCTTGAACGCGGGAATGTAGTGTTCAGGAATCTGAACAGTTTTATTGCGTTTAATATTACGACCCGTTTTTGCTGCACGTTTTTTAATAACGAACGAGCCAAAACCTCGGATGTACACATTTTCACCGTTGCTCATTGTGTCGCGCACTTCGGTAAAAAATTGTTCAAGTGCAACTAATACGTCCACTTTTGCAATGCCTGTTTTATCGGCAACTGCGGCTACAATATCTGCTTTTCTCATTATTGGATTGATTTAGAATGAGTTATAAATGATGTTATCGCTTTTCCTTCGTTTTGCTTCCTAATTTTTCTTTTCTGCTGAAAGTGGGGCAAATGTCTATTTTTTATTCAGAATAAAAAACCGTCACCGCTTTTTTTTTACTAAAAAAATAAAAAATAATTAACTTAGATATTTGAAAATCAATGTTTTGTGAAGCGTCAAGACAAAAGTTGCGCCAATTTTAGTGAGACGCCTGCTATTTTCTAACGAACTATATCCACACGTTATCCACAAAAAAGGAGGAAATTGGAACAAAATATTTCCAAAGGGCCCCCTCAGTATTTTGCCCGTTTTTTATTGTTTTAAGTTGTTTAAAACGTGTTTGTTCAATTCGATTTAACACATTCCAAGGGGTGAAACAAGCAAATTTACGGGAAAATTATGTTAAAAATGGACACTTACGCCTGATTCTCTATTTTAATTATTTCACTTTTCAAATGAAATAAAAAAAATATAAAAGGGTCTTTTGAGTCCAATAATTCGTCTTGAAATTAGGATTAAATGTGTTTTTCTTTCCCATTCGATGAACGAAAATAGAAGTATTCAATTGATTTTCAAGTATTTAGGTGATTTTTTTTTGATTTTTTTTTTCAACGGCCCGACTTAGCCGCCTTTTGTTATCTTTGCCGCCTTATATAAACAGACGAAAATATGCTTCTTTCAATGACAGGCTACGGACGTGCAGCACGTCCGTTTGGCGACAAAACGGTAACAATCGAAGTGCGGGCTTTGAACTCTAAAATGACCGACATCCGCTTCAAAATGCCGTATAATTACAAGGAAAAAGAGATTGACCTGCGCCGCATCTTGACGGAGCAAGCGGAACGCGGCAAGATTGACGTGTCCATCAACGTCAAATCGCTGTCAGGTGACGACGAGTTTGTGTTGAATCACGACCTTTTTCGGCGCTATTACCAAGAGTTGACCAAGCTCCGAACGGAACTCGGCATCGACAACGGTGACGTCATGCAGGCGATTATGCGTTTGCCGAATGTTGTTGGCGGCGACGACGAAGCCTTGGGAGAGGAACAATGGCAAGCAACGGTCGCGGCACTCGATGAGGCACTCGCGGACTTCAAAAAGTTCCGTTATACTGAGGGGACCGCTATGGACAAAGATTTGCGCTTGCGCGGAGCAAATATCATGAAATTGTTGGGCGATATTGAACCTTTTGAGACGGAACGCATTGTTAAATTGCGTCAACGGATGAAACAAAATCTTGACGAATTTATGGGCAAAGAAAACGTCGATAAAAATCGTTTTGAGCAGGAAATCTTGTTTTATCTCGAAAAAATCGACGTGACGGAGGAAAAAGTGCGCCTTTCCCAACACTGTCGTTATTTTATGACGACGTTGGAAGACAAAAAAAATTCGTCAAAAGGCAAAACCTTGAATTTTATTACGCAAGAAATTGGGCGTGAAATCAACACCTTGGGTTCAAAAGCCTATTCGGCAGATATTCAACATTTGGTCGTTCAGATGAAGGACGAATTGGAAAAAATGAAAGAACAAATCGCTAACTTGGTTTAAAATTATTCCAAATTTTAAGGATTCCAAAGATTTCAAATTCCAAAGATTCCAAATTCCAAGGATTCCAAGGATTCCAAATTCCAAGGATTCCAAATTCCAAAGATTCCAAGGATTCCAGATTCCAAGGATTCCAGATTCCAAGGATTCTAAATTTGAAATCCACGGAATTTGGAATCCTTGGAATCCTTGGAATCTGGAATCTTTGGAATTTGGAATCCTTGGAATCCGGAATCCTTGGAATTTGGAATCCTTGGAATCCTTGGAATTTGGAATTTGGAATCCTTGGAATTTGGAATCCTTGAAATTTGGAATCCTTGGAATTTGAAATTTGGAATCCTTGGAATTTGGAATTTGAAATATTTTATGAGTAAATTAATTATTGTAACAGCGCCGTCTGGTGCGGGAAAAACGACAATCGTTCACCATCTTTTAGGGACATTTGAGACATTGGCGTTCTCTGTTTCGGCGACAAACCGAGCGCGGCGGGCGCATGAAACAGACAAAACGGACTACTATTTTTTGTCCACAAAGGCATTTAAACAGCGCGTTACTGAGGGGTCCTTTTTAGAATACGAAGAAGTCTATGACGGACAGTTTTACGGCACTTTACGCAGCGAATGTGAGCGCTTGTGGGCTTTGGGGAAATGCATTGTTTTTGACGTCGATGTGAAAGGCGCATTGAGTATCAAACGCGCTTATCCCGATGAATCATTGGCGATTTTCATCCAACCACCATCGGAAGAAGTGCTTTTTGAACGCCTCAAAAATCGGAAAACGGAGACGCCCGAAAGCCTCAAAAAACGCATTGCCCGCGCAACGGAAGAACTCACTTTTGCCGACAAGTTCGACGCCATCATCGTGAATGACAAGTTGGAAACGGCATTCGCAGAAGCGGAAGAATTGGTTAAATCGTTTTTAAAATAATTTGTAAAGCATTGATTCTTAACATCTTGACTAATGACGAAAAACAGCACAACGCGCATCACAAACGGCATTAAAATCAGTGTCGAAACTTTTTATCAGGTGGAACACAGCCGCCCGATGGAAGGCAAATTTATCTTTGCGTACCGCATTACAATCGAAAATATGGGCGCCTACGCGGCGCAATTGATGCGCCGACATTGGTACATTCACGACTCAAACGGAACGGTGCGCGAAGTGGAAGGCGACGGTGTGATTGGCGTACAACCGATTCTCGCGCCGCAAGGAATGCATCAATACGTGTCGTGGTGTCACCTGTTTTCCGATATTGGAAAAATGAGCGGCTACTATTCGTTCGTTCGGCAAGACGGCGAAATGTTCAAGGTTGACATTCCAGAATTTAGTATGTGTACACCGTTTAAAATGAATTAAATAGCGAATGCTCAGATTTGACAACTTTTTTGAAATTATCAAATCTAAAAAAAAACCGTCTCGACAATCGTCGAAACGGCTTTTTTTTACGTTAAAATCATTTTAAACCAAAAAAAATTTGGCCGTCTGCGGAATAACCTTTAATTTTATAGCGTATTCTAAAGGTGTTTGCTAATTCATTGGCACCAAATCCACAACAAATAAACCCGTTTTTTCACCATCACTAAACTAAAGGAGGTAGTAATGA
Organism: Saprospiraceae bacterium; assembly: GCA_043764555.1. GTDB lineage: Bacteria > Bacteroidota > Bacteroidia > Chitinophagales > Saprospiraceae > JAAFJT01. The sequence goes on along the minus strand of JAYUKJ010000594.1, from coordinate 6,590 downwards.
AAAGAAACATTACAATAAAGCTGTTGCTGCCTCTGTTGCTGCTTTCGGGCGTTGCAACAGGACAAGCCGAACGAACTTTTGTCAAGTCGTTCAATCTACAAGGCAAACAAACCGTCGTCCTCGACATCGGCGACAAAGTGCAAGTAACGACGTGGGACAGCGAAATTATGCGCGTTCAAATGACCGTTTCGCTGCCAAATTCGAGTGATGGATTGCTCAAATCCCTCGCCGAAATCGGCCGCTACGGATTGACGAGTAGCGTTAATCCGGAAACGTTGAATTTCTCAACGCCTACGCTGCGTAATCCGTTGAGAATCAATGGGAATCTCGTTACTGAAACCGTTTTTTTTACCGTTTTTGTGCCTAAAAATATCACGATTCTAAAAAGCGGAGACGCTAAAATCGTGGACAAATTAGCTCCGTAGAAGGGGTGAAAATAAAACAAAAGGCTGTCTGTGAAGTTAATCTTATTCAAAATTGATGTATTTTAAATTTATCTATATGCTATAAAAAGCAGAGATTAAATAGAAATAAATCAATCCACAGTAAGCATTAACTTTGCAAACAGCCTTTCTTTTTGCCTCAAAAATTACAATAAATGATTGACACTCAATATCTTGCGCCCACTTAGCAATTGACAAATACATCTGACAGTTAATGAACAATCCATTAACACACGTATCAACAACCAACTAATACCGCCCATTTTATGAATCGTTTTTTTACACTCCTCATTCTATTTTTTTTTTCCATTTTAACGGTTTCTGCGCAAGTTGAAAAACCTTACTTTCAGGTTTTTGACATCAGCGACGAGACCAAAAGCATCAAAATTGAAACCGCCGATAGTTTTAAAATTCGGAAATGGAACGGTGTTCAATTGATGGTCGATATGTCAATTCGGCTCGATGGCGGCTCGATGGACTTACTGGGCATGGTTATTTTCGATAATCGTTATGCGTATGAGTCTGATAATCAAGGGAATAACCTTACAATTCGCGCTAAAATGATGCGCCGCGATATAACAAAATTAAAATATCTCGGTAATCTCTGCACCGAAAAAGTCACCATGACACTTTTCGTCCCCGATGGTTTTGAGATGCGCAGTCCGACCGAATTCGTTCGGAAAGAGGACGTTATTATTGCTTCCGATAAGCATTAATCTAAGCGTCCGTCCACATTAAAGCGGCTAATATCCACGTCCTTTTCGAGTGATTTTCCTTTCAACAAACTATCTACAAACTGTTCCGCAAAAAATGGCGCAAGGGAAGCACCCTTCGTGCCAAAGCCGTTGAATATGCCTAAAGTCGAAAATTTAGGATGAAAACCAATGAAAGGACGGCGGTCTCGAACGGTTGGCCGAACAGCGGCTTGGTGCGCAATTACCTCAAATGGGCAATTCAAAATTTCTCGTAACTCGTTTACAATCAATTGTTTATTCGCTTCCGTCGGCAATTCGCTGTCGAAGTTCCAAGCATTTGTGGCGCCAACCCAATAGAGATTTTCAAAAGAGGACCCCTCAGTATATTTTGGATTTTGAGCATCAAATAGCGCGTTTTCACCGACATCGTGAAGCGGAACGATGGAAATTTTATGTTTAAAAATCGTCGTCAAATTCAAATCGGGAATCCGCACTAACAGCAATTCTCCTTTATCCAAATTGAAAGGCAGCCAACTGAAATAAGGGTTTTTGGCGCCCGCTGCACCTTCCGCAAAAATGATTTTTTTAGCTTTCAGATTTCTGTACCTAACGCAGTCGTCACCGATGTGTAAATCGTCAAAAGAAAAAATCTCGTTGATAAGTTGTTGATTTTCAATGAAATACGAACGCATTTTTGTTACCAAAAGCGGCAAATCGACTTGCGCGCCGTTGTGCGTTTCGGCAAAAGCGTAAAATTTATTGAAAAAAGAAGACGTGTTTTTAGCGTTTTTTTCATTCGATACGTGCGGCAACTCCACCGTTTCGCCGCAGTATTCAGCGTAGTCGGGATAGGTGCGGCGGAGCAAAAAATTATTTTCTTCTTCCACACTACTCAGCGTTCGGATAAGGCGGCGGTCGTGCCAAATCGGGATGTTTAAGACTTTTTCGAGCGCTTGATACGTCCGTTTTGCTGAAGGCAGCAGTTCATCAATGCGCCAAGATTTGACAAAACGACGACCCGTAATCGGATTTATTACGCCCGCAGCAATCATTGATGAAGAAAGAGACCCCTCAGTATAATCATCAAAAATGACCACTTTTTGCCCGTTTTCACGCAGAAAATGCGCTAAAAGTGAACCTGAAATGCCTTGCCCAACGATGATATAATCTTGTTCGTTCATGTTGTTTATAACGTAATCAGGAAATTTATTTCCCGCGTATTTTATCTAATTTACACCTGCGGCATTTTTCTTTTCAAAATAATGCGCCCGTTTGACCCGTCGCTACATTCATAAATTCCTTCAAGCGTCGTCCCGTCATTTTTTAGAATTAATTCCATTTTGACGAACGGAATCCAACCCGAATTGGGCAATTTATCCTCCGTTATATTGTATTTTTCGGCGCAATTCAAGTACGTTTTGACGGCTTTTCCTTCCACGAGCGCTTTGGCAGAATACCGTTTGCCGTCGATGTGCAGAAAAGTTACGGAGACGCCCGTGATGGTGCCGTCCTTTTTTTGTTCCAAAATCAATTCGTATTCAAACTCCGTTCGCGTCCCAAAACCGTAGTCAACCGTCCCTTTGCCCGACCAACTTCCGTTGAAAGGCGCTTTGATTTTAGACGCTGTTTTGACCGTATTTTTAGCGTTTTTTTGCCCAAATACTGAGGGAGGTATTGATATAAAAAACAAGAAATTCAGCATCAGAAACGCCCTATTTAAGTTGCTTTTTGAACCCATTTTTTTGATTGACTTTTAAATTAATTGATAATCAAATTATTGCGCCTTGGAATTTGGAATCTGGAATCTTTTAAAATCTTAAACCCGCGCTGGTTTTTTCTGCAAAAAAATGCGTCCTGGAATGCACGGACCCGTTGCGCCCGCGGTGCCAACCCACGTGCCTTCGAGCGTCGGCGTTGTCCCTTGCGTGAGTTTGTAGAGCAATTCGCATTTTTTGATGCACCATTCGGCGTCAGGAATTGCGTCGTAATTCAATATTTTCGTTTCTTCATATTTAAAATAACTTTTATTCAATCGCCCAACTACGGACATATTCGCGCTGTAAGTCCGTTTTTCGCCCTCGGCATGAACGTAGCTCACGCCCGTAATCTCTTTTCCTTTTTGGTTCAAATCAAGTTCCATCTTGAAAACAGTGCGTTTGCCACCGCCTTCATCGCGCGTGATTGTACCTTCCCAATGCCCCGAAATGTCGTTTGGTTTCCCATTTTCGACATTTTTTGTCGAAATTGCCGAAAATACTGAGGGGTCCTTGCTGAGGGTTTCAACCGCCGTTTTTGGGAAAAATAGCTGAATAACCAATGCGAAAATCTTTATCATAATGTATTTTTTTTGACTTTTTTGCAAATAAAAACAAACTTGCGAACTTTTCCCCGCGTTAGAGTTGTTACGAACGAGACTTTAACGTTTGGTTCGCACCTTTCGTTTAAAACGACGCTCAAAACTAAAAACTTTTCATAAATCAACCCGCATTTAAGTATGAGACAATTCGTTATCGGCGACGTTCACGGCTGCAATGTAAGCCTACACGCGCTTCTAAAACAATTAGATTTGACGACAGAAGACGAACTTTATTTTTTGGGCGACTACATCGACCGCGGTCCCGACTCAAAAGGCGTTTTTGACACTATTTTCAACTTGCGCGGCGCGGGGCATAAAGTCGAATGTCTGCTCGGTAACCACGAAGCGATGTTGCTCGGCGCGCTCGGCGGCAATCGGCAAGACGAATTTGATTGGAAAAAACACGGCGGAAAACAAACTTTGCAGAGCTTCAAGATTTGGGAATTTTACGATTTTCCACGTGCATATCCCGATTTTATGGCAGAAATGCCGCTTTTTTGGGAAGTCGGCGACTATATCTTGGTTCATGGCGGCTTGAATTTCAATCAAACAGACCCGCTAAAACAGACCCAACAAATGATTTGGATTCGGGATTGGTACGATAAAATAAATTATAAATGGCTCGGCAATCGAATTATTTTGCACGGACACACGCCGCAAACGATTGCAGAAACGACCGCCCAACTCGCCGTTTTGGAACAAGACCGCGTGCTAAATCTCGATTGCGGGTGCGTTTTCAACAAGTCGCTTTACAATACTTTGGCGTGTTTTGAGCTGCAATCAAGGCAGCTTTATTTCCAAAAAAATGTTGAAATAAGCGTTTCCACCGACGACGAATGGTGAAATAGGTAAACGAATGTAAGACGTCCAGCTTTCCAAAAGTTAAAAACTTTTGGAAAGCTATTTTCTAAAAAAAATTATAAACGCAAAAATTCATCCGTCATAGCTGCCCAAGAAAACCGTTTTTTCTGCTCAATAACGCCTTCGTCAAAGGCATTTATGGGTTTATTTTCGTAAAAATCAATCAAAGCCGCCGCAATACTGAGGGGTGTCGGCTCGACAACGTAGCCCGCTTTTCCGTGCGGCACAATCTCGGGCAAGCCGCCGACGTTCGTTACAATCATCGGTTTTTCAAAATGATACGCCACTTGCGAAATGCCACTTTGCGTAGCCGTTCGATAGGGCTGAACGACCAAATCGGCGGCGGCAAAATAGTGGCGAACGGCTTCCGTTGGAATGAAATCAGCGTGCAAAATGACGCTATTTTCGATGCCCAAATCTTTTATTTTTTGACGATAAAGCGCCTCGTCTTCGTAAAATTCTCCCGCAACAATGAGCTTAAAATCCAATTTTGAGGACCCCTCAGTATTTTTACGTTTTGCAACAATTGCCAACGCTTCGAGCAATAAATCTAAGCCTTTGTAGTGTCGAATAAAACCGAAAAATAAAATATAACGTTGATTGTCAACAAGTTGCAAGACTTTTAAAGCGGTCGAGCGGTCGCTTTTTTCGCCGTAAGTATCATAAATCGGATGGGGAATATAGGTAACGGGGCGCGTCGTGAAGGTCTTCATTTCCGCCTCAACCGACCGCGACATGACGACAAAAGCCGCGCAAGCCGAAGCAAAATATTGGGCAAGCGGACGGTCGCCAAACCGTTTTTCATGTGGAATAATATTGTCAATTAAGCCAATAATTTTCGATTTTTTATTGCCTTTAATAAACCTCAAAATTGTTCCCAAACAAGGTCCCATAATCGGCAACCAAAAGCGACAAATGACCAAATCGGCGTTTTGACGTGCCAAAATTCGCCCCATTTTCAGCCAATTGAACGGGTTGAACGCATTGATTGCAACGCTAATATTTAAGTCCGTCGGCGCGGGTTCGGTCGAATATTGGGTTTTTCCGGGAAATAAAAAATCGGGATATTGCAAACTGAACGTCACGATGTTAACGGTGTGTCCTTCGGACTGAAAAGCGCGCGCGAGCCGCTCGTTAAAAGTCGCTAATCCGCCGCGTAAAGGGTGCGCTGGACCGATGATGAGAATATTTTTCTTCATACTTTTTGTTTTGCCTAATTGCCGCTTGGCGTTAAAGTCGTGCAAAAGTCAAAAAAATATCGAATTTTTATTGAAGGATTGCCTTTTTTTACGCCGTTAATTTAATTTACATAAGATTTGACAACTTTTAAAAAATCGTCAAATCTTTAACATTTCAAATATACCGACATGAAAAAAGTTTTTTTTATTTTATGCATAACCTTGATTATCAACAACTTATCGGCTCAAAATCGGTTTGGTGGTGGAGTCGTTTTGGGTTTTAATGCGGCTCAAATGGACGGCGATTTCGCGGCAGGTTTCCATAAAGTCGGCTTGAATGTGGGTTTGCGCGGCACCGCTCGACTCAACAATGACGGTCGATGGCTCCTAACGACCGAAATGTTGTTCAGTCAACGCGGCGCGCGGTCGGTTGACAGCGACAATGTGAGTCCCGACTGGAAGGCAACGCTGAATTATTTGGAAGTTCCCGTTCTCATCAGCTACCTCGATTGGGCGCAAAACGATGGGGCGTATTATAAAGTGCATTTTACGGCGGGTTTGAGTTATGGTCGGCTTTTTGGCAGCAATATCACGTTTCCGTTCACGCATCCGCGCGAAGCCGTTGACGTTTTTGAGCAAAACGACCTGAGTTATACGGCGGGTTTATCGTATTTTATGAATCGAAATTGGGGTTTTACGTGGCGTTATTCACGGTCTTTGGGTTATTTATTTAACCCGATAAAATACAAAAACGAACCCGTTTTGGGCGGTTTAACGGCTCTGCAAGGCTATTTTTTGACATTTCAAACGTGTTGGAATTTTTAAGGGACCCCTCAGTATTTTTGCAAAAAAGTAAACACTTTTTAGAATTAAAACCCTTTTTAAGCGTTTAAACGATTTGTGGAATTTCAGATTTTAATTTCAGATTTTAATTTCAGATTTTAATTTCAGATTTTAATTTCGGATTTTAATTTCAGATTTTAATTTCAGATTTTAATTTCAGATTTTAATTTCAGATTTTAATTTCAGATTTTAATTTCAGATTTTAATTTCAGAT
>JAYUKJ010000593.1:0-11713 GCA_043764555.1 Saprospiraceae bacterium | reverse complement strand
CCTCAGTATAAAAGCCGTTTTTGACTTAAAATTGAGTCAAAAACGGCTTTTATACTGAGGGGTCCCTTTTTCACTAAACTTAACATTAACTTAATATGGGGTTCCATTCTCCCAAGTCCTTTCACCCTAATTTTGCATTGCCCAAATTATAAAAATTATCGCAGTGAAAAGAAAATGTTACATACATTTTTGAATAATTTATAGACCTTTCTGTTCACGCGAACGGAAAGGTTTTTTAAATTTAAAACCTATGAAAATCTCCACTTTTGAGCCGTACTATTGCGCTGTAAAATCAGTCAAAATTTCTAACCAATAATAACGGCTTAACTTATGTCTTATAAATCTCTCTACGTTGCGGCAACCTCGCAACACGTCGGCAAAACGACTTCCACGCTCGGACTCGTCTCCGCTTTTCGCAACAAAGGCATCAATGTCGGTTATTCCAAACCCGTTGGGCAAAAATACGTCTTTCAAAACGGCTTACAAGTCGATAAAGATGTCGTCTTATTTTCCGATTTATTGGGCTTCGACAGCGACCCCGCCGTACACAGTCCCGTCATTTTGGGGCAGGGAACGACAACCGATTTCCTGGACAATCCCACGCATTTTGACTACAAAAACGACATTTTACGCGCCGCGCACGAACTCGACCGCCGCCACGAACTCGTCATTTTTGAAGGCACAGGGCATCCTGGCGTCGGCTCGGTTGTCGGTATGTCAAACGCCGATGTGGCCAAACTAACGGGTTCGGGCGTCATCATGGTTGCCGAAGGTGGTATTGGGAATACGATTGATATGATGTCAATGTGTATGGAAAAATTTTACCGTTTGGACGTCCCCATCATCGGCGTAATCTTGAACAAAGTATTGATTGAGAAGCGTGAAAAAGTCGAATATTACGTACAAAAATGGCTCGAACCACTCGGCATTCCGCTTTTTGGCTCCATGCCTTTCGACAAAACGATGAGCTTTCCGCTGCTCAGAACCATCGTTGAAAGTGTGAAAGGAACGGTCGATTTCAACGCCGACCGACTCAATAATATGGTGGAAGGAACGATGGCGGGTTCGATGATTTCGACGGAAGAACTGCGCGGAAAGAGTAACAACATATTGCTATGCGTTGGTGCAACGCGCCTGAGTCTCGCCATTGAAAACACTTTGTTGGTGATGAAAGAGAATGGATTGGAGGAGCCGCCGTTTTCGGGCATTATTGCCACAGGACACGGTGATTACAGCAAAACGACCGTGGAATTTATCGAAAAATACCGCATTCCGCTCATTCGGACGATGTTGGAAACTTACGGCGCGGTCGTGAAAATTGCTCGAATTGAAGTAAAAATCAACCTCGAAACGCCGTGGAAAGTCGCCCGCGCCGTCGAAATGATTGAGCAAAATATTCAGCTTGATATGATTTTGGATAAATTGCGCTACTAAAGCACTTAACACATTTTTTTATTTAACACATAGGCACAGTAGGACACATAGTTTTTCTTTTGTCATTTATAAGGAAACCGAAGAAACTGAGGAAACCGAAGGAAACTAAGACTAAAACTATGTGCCCTACTGTGCCTATGTGTTAAAAAAATTATGTGTTAAACCCTCAAAACAGAATCAGCATTTCAAACACGCGGTCGTCGGTTTTTGAATACGTCACCGCCAATTTTGGATGCACGTTTCCGCCGTTCCAAACGACCCTGAAATCGTCTTCGCCAAGCGGAAACAGTGTAACGGCTTTCCCATTTATGGCTTCCAACTCCTTTTTCGTAGCGCCCAAACCGATGCCTTCGGGCGTCCGCCAAGCGCCTTTTCGGAGGACAATGCTGCCAATTTTCTTGAATTTCTCTCCTTTTCTCCACGCAATTTCCAACTCATTTTCGCTGTTTGGAAAGACAACCGTTTGCACCATTCCGCGATTGACACGCAGGACATTTGAGTCGCCGTACAACTGTTTCAAATCCGTTTCCGTCGTGCCTGAAGTTATAGAACCGACTTGTTGGAACGGTACAACCGTGAAATTTTGAACGGGTCGCGTTGTCAATGCCGTGACTTGCGTTGCCGAATCCACGGCGTTTTTTGTCGCTGAATTGCCCCCCTCAGTATTGGACGCATTTTTACAATTGTAAAAACTAATGGTAGCAATAAAACAAGTGATTCTAATTAATTTTATATAAATCATTGATTATCAATATTTTAATTTTTTTTGAACTCAAAAAAACGCCCAAGACATTTCTTAAAATGTCTTGGGCGTGCAAATTTAATCGTCTTTTTCTACAAAAAGGGACCCCTCAGTATATTTTACTTTTTCGACTTCTTTACCTCCTTAACGGTGCCAATACCAATCGGAATACGATAACCGACAGTTATACCCAAACCGCGTGTTCTTGCCGATACTGATTGTCCACTACCCGCCGTTATAGTCGATTTATCTGTAACCATATTGGTCAATCCTAACTGATAACGCACGTCGAGAAAAATGCCGCCGTAATGAACTTCACCGCCGAAGTTCAGCCCGACATCCACGCGGCTGTGTTCGTCCTCTTTAAAATTTAAGGCTTCATCGGTCGATGTTGTGTTTGCGACGCCATTTATTACGGTCGCACTCGTACCTTTAGACCGACCGCTCAAGCCGTAACCGATGCTCGGTCCGAAAAAAATACCGCCGCCAAAGCCGTCGGGCGCACCGAATTTAGCTTTTGCCAAAATCGGAATTTCCAACCAATTAACGGTCATAGCACCTTCGCTTTTAAGTGTAAACCCCTGACCTGAAAAGTCCGTTTTAGAGGAAAAGCCTTTCTGAATGAAATTGAGTTCCGCCTGCAGGGCGAAATGGGAATTAAAAGCGATTTCAAGCGGCACGCCGATGCTAAAGAGCGTGACGTTGCTGATGGGCGACGAAAAACCAGCGGGCGTCGTGCCAAAATCAAATTTATAGCTCGCCACATTAACGCCCGTCCGCAGACCAACCGTCATGCGCGTTTGAGCAAAACCTACGCTCACAAAGCCGTAGAGAAACAGAGCTGAATAAAGGATTTTTTTCATTTGAAAATGATTTTAGATTAAAAAATTAGGTTTTAAAAAGTGATTAAAATTGGTTAAAAAAGACGTTTATACTGAGGGGTCCTAAAAATTCACAGACACAATAATACGACAACCCATTTCCATTGTCAAGGCTTAGTGACAAATAATAAAAAATTTAACTAAACACGATTAAAAAGCGTTTGGGCATTTAGAATTTGATAATTTGTTAAACGCCCTAATTTTTAATTTTTAATTCTTAATTGTCTTACATTTGCCCAAAATAAGACAGCAAAATGGGTCAAAATAAAATACATCGCCAAGCGCGCGAAACGGAGCAAAAAGCGCTCGAAGTCAACTTAGACGACAAAATCTACGGCACTTTTGCCGAAATTGGCGCGGGACAAGAGGTTGCGCGCCACTTTTTCCAAGTTGGGGCGGCAGCGGGAACGATTGCCAAAACGATGTCGGCTTACGACAAAACCGTCTCGGATGAGGTGTATGGCGTTGAGCCGGGCGGGCGTTATGTCTGCGAAAATCGGCTCTACAAAATGCTCAATCACGAGTTCGATTTGATGGAAGACCGCCTCCGACACGACCGTCCCAAGCAGAATTTTTTCGTTTTTGCGGACACCGTGGCGGCGATTAATTTCTCAAAAACCATCAATGGTGAAGGTTGGCTCGGCGTCCGTTTTCAGCTCACGCCCGCTTCAAAACCAAACGATTTGGTCGTTCACGTGCGGATGCTCGACGGCGAAAATCGGTTGCAACAGCAGGCGATTGGCGTCTTGGGCGTCAACATGATTTACGCCATTTATCGCTACCAAAACAACGTGGAAATCTTGTTGCAAAGCCTCATGGACAGCCTTCACGGGCGGGTTTTGATTGACATGGTGCGCTTGACAGGTCCTAATTTTGCGGAAATCGACAACCGTTTGTTGAGCCTTTGGTTGATAAAACACAAAATGTCGGACGTGGCGATTTTTGGACCCGACAAGCGCAATTTGCAAGCGGGCGAGTTTCTATATCGTAAAAATCTGTTAATCGTTCGCGGCTCCTTTCGCCCCGTGACGATGGTCAACGAAGACATGATAAAGACGAGTTGGGAGCAGTTCCGCGCAGAGTCCGAAATTGACGCCAAAAAGAGCTATTTAATGACCGAAATCACGCTCGATAACTTAATGTTGGAGGGTGGTTTGGATGAGCAGGATTTCCTCGACCGCGCCGATTTGTTGTGCGCTTTGGGACAGACGGTGATGGTGACAAATTGCGAACAACATCAAAAACTGATTAACTATTTGGCGGATTATAAAATCCCTAAATTGGGTCTCGTCGTTGGTGTGAAACAACTGTTGGACACCATCAATGAAAAATATTATAACAATCTGGATGGACGTCTTTTGACCGCTTTTGGTGAATTATTCACGCGAAATGTCAAAGTTTACGTCTATCCGATGCTTCAAGAAGGCTCGAAGGAAAGCATGACAGCGCAAAATATGCCCGTTCCAGATGGTGTAAAATTCCTCTATCGGCACCTTGTTGAGTCCAAACACATTGAAGATATTGTGGCGTATCATCCCGAATATTTGCACATTTATTCGACCCAAGTGTTGAAAATGATTAAGCACGACGAAGAAGGTTGGGAGGCTTTGGTTCCCGAAAAAGTGGCTAAATTGATTCGTGAAAAATGCTTGTTTGGCTTCCCCGCGCAGTCGTTGAAGTTTGAATATTGACGGCAATTGTGAAGGTTCGATTTGCCGAAAACAGGACCCCTCAGTATAAAGCATAAAAAAGCCGTCTCGTTAGCTAACGGAACGGCTTTTTTATGCTTTATACTGAAGGGTCTTATTTTTCTAAAATCATCTGCAAAAGTTTCCCAATTGGCTGAACAAACGTATCAATATCACCCGCACCAAGCGTTAGGATGGTGGTATTTTCCAAGTTGCCGTCGGCAAACAGCGTCTTTAAGGTCTCCATCAAATCCGCTTTTGTGGCGCGTTGGGCGTTCGGATTCTTCATTTTTTCGACCAACATATCCGCCGTTACGCCTTCAATCGGCAACTCGCGAGCGGGGTAAATATCCATCAAAACGGCCGTGTCTAAACCGTCCAAAGCGGCGGAAAAACCATCTTGAAAATCGCGCGTCCGCGTAAACAAATGCGGTTGAAAAATACCAATCAGACGCCGCGACGGATACAAAGTGCGCGCTGCCTGAATGGCCGCTGCGAGTTCCGTTGGGTGATGTGCATAATCATCGATATACGTAACTTGCTGGTTATCATTTTTATAAATATATTGAAAACGGCGCTTAATGCCTTTAAACGTAGCCAAGGCTTCTTTCACCGCTTCACCCGACACGCCAATGTGTTGCGCAACGGCAATCGCCGCAACGGCATTTTCGACATTGTGTTCACCCGGCAAAGTTGTTTTGATATTCAAAATTTCGCCCATCGGACTTTTATAATCAAAAACGAAAAAACCATCTTCCACGCGCACTTTCGTCGCCTTATATTTACCCTTGCCGATGCCGTAAGTCGTTTCTTCAAATTGTCCCCAATTGAATTCCTTTTCTGCCGCTGGACTCACCCACAAACCGCGTGGTTTCAAGACTTTAAGACCTTGTTTTGTAAAACAAATGCCCTTCTTTTTTATCCGCCATTGGTACAAACCAAACGCCTCTCTGAACGTTTTTTCGTCGCCGTAAATATCCAAATGGTCGGGGTCAACGGATGTGATAATGGCCATTTGCGGCGATAATTGCAGAAAAGAGCGGTCAAATTCATCGGCTTCAATGACAACCCATTTTGATTTTCCTTGAACAAAATTAGACCCCAAAGACAGCGAAATACCGCCCAAAAACGCCGTTGCATCCACCTTTCCCGTGCGCAAAATATGCGTCAAAAGGCTCGACGTCGTCGTTTTTCCGTGCGTTCCCGCCACGCCGATGCACTTCATGCCGCGCGAGATTAAACCCAAAACTTCGGAGCGTTTGAGAATCGGAATGCCGCGGGTCTTGAACTGCGTCAACTCCGCTAATTCTTTGATGGCGGGCGTATAGATCACCAAATCAACATTCAGCGGAATCATCGAAACGTCGTCGATGTAATGAATTTTCATGCCTTCAGCGGCGAGCGATTGCGTCAAAACCGTTTCCGTTTTGTCATAACCATGCACTTCCACGCCGCGGCCGATGAAATAGCGCGCCAAAGCGGACATACCGATGCCGCCGATGCCGATGAAATAAATTTTCTTTAACTGATTGAGTTCCATGATGTTGAGAGATTAGGATTGACCACTGATTGGACTGATAGGACTGGTTTACACGGATTATTCTTTAATTTTTACTGAATGACAAGAAAAAACCCGTGTAAATCTGTCTAATCAGCCCCATCGACGGTCAAAGATGTGCTAAAATAGAAAACGGGATTCAGTTTTCACTGAACCCCGTTTAATGGAAATAGCTTTTGGAAGCTGGGAGAATGACGGGTCTCGAACCCGCGACCTTCGGAATCACAATCCGATGCTCTAACCAACTGAGCTACAAACTCCAAATTTGAAAAGTAAAATGTGCGGAGGCGCAGGGATTCGAACCCCGGGTACCCTTTCAAGTACGTCAGTTTTCAAGACTGATGCAATCAACCGCTCTGCCACACCTCCGTTTTTCAAATGTCAAACGCGCTCATTTGCGCTTGCGGATGCAAAAGTAGGACTAATTGTAAAACCACCAAATTCTTTGACCATATTTTTAAAAATAAATTAAAAAAGGTAAAAAAAAGGTTTCTAAAGCCGAGAATACTGAGGGGTCCTTTTAGAGTTCCAAATTGTCGGAGTTGATTTTACAAAATCCGTAAATACAAGATAGAACGCTTACAATCAAGTAGTTACAAATTAAAAATGCATCATTTTAAGCGGAGGTAGCGTTAACTGTATTTAAAAATAAAACATAACAAATTGATTTCAATATAAAAACAAACGGCTGATTTAGCTTTGTACTCGAATTGGAGGCGAAGCCCACAATTATCTAAACAATTCATTTCTTTAATTATTTAAAAATCAAAATTGTATGAAAAAAGTCTTGATGACCTTGACCATCGCCGTTGCTTTTTCGAGCATTTCTTTTGCCCAAGCACCCGCAAAACCTGCAATTGACGCCGCAAAAGCAGCGCCTGCGAAAGTAAAAGACGCGGCAAAAGCAGTACCCGCAAAAATGGAAGCAGCAGCAAAACCAGCCGTAGAAGCAGCTCAAGCGGCACCTGCGAAAGTGAAAAAAGCGAAAACGATGGGAAAATCTGCAACAGGTACAGTGGCAGAACTTGACTCAACTCGGGCAACAACGGTAAAGATGAAAAAAGCAAAAAAAATGGCTGCTGAGGCAACATCGACTGCCATGACTTTCAAATGCTCAAAAGGTGATGCGCTTTCAGACGGTGGTGGCAAATGTCCTAAATGTGGCACCGAAATGGTCGCCATGGGTGCAGAAGCCACTCCTAAAAAAGCGGCAAAAAAAGCAACTAAAAAAGCCATGAAAATGGAAGCAGCGCCCGCTAAAATGGAAGAAAAGAAAGGTTAATTCAAAGGCTTTCTAACAATCGAAAAGGAGAAGTTGTCGCCAACTTCTCCTTTCTTTTTGTCCAAAAATGCGGCTTATACTGAGGGGTCTTTTTTTTTATTTCAACAGGCGCAACAAGTATTCACCGTAGCCGCTTTTGATGTATTTATGCCCCAATTTCTCCAATTGCGCATCGTCAATGAAACCCATTTCCCACGCAACTTCTTCGATACAACCAATTTTTAAGCCTTGGCGCTCTTCAATTACTTGAATAAATTGACCCGCTTGAATCAGCGACTCGTGCGTTCCCGTGTCCAACCAAGCCGTACCGCGACTCAACACTTTTACCTGTAAATTGTCCTTTTCGAGGTAATATTTGTTCACATCCGTGATTTCGTACTCACCACGCGGCGAAGGTTTAAGGTTTTTGGCGACGTCAACGACCGAATTATCGTAGAAATAGAGGCCAGGAACGGCGTAATTTGACTTAGGCTTCGACGGTTTTTCTTCGATTGACAAAGCCTTAAAATTTTTATCAAATTCGACAACGCCATACCGTTCAGGGTCGGCAACTTGATAGGCGAAGACGATGCCGCCTTCGGGGTTACTGCTCGCGCCGAGTTGTTCGCCGAGACCCGCGCCGTAGAAAATATTGTCGCCCAAAATCAACGAAGCCGCGTCTTTTCCGATAAATTCTTCGCCCAAAACGAAGGCTTGCGCCAGACCGTTCGGCTCGTGTTGCACTTTATAATTAAAGTTCATACCAAGGTCTTCGCCCGTGCCAAAAAGTTTCTCAAAATTTGGCAAATCATACGGCGTCGAGATGATGAGAATGTCGCGCACACCCGCCAACATCAAGGTACTGAGGGGATAATAAATCATTGGTTTGTCATAAATCGGCATCATTTGCTTGCTCACAGCGAGCGTCAGAGGATAGAGGCGCGTGCCAAGTCCACCCGCGAGGATTATACCTTTCATCCGTTTTTTCCTTGATTAAAATTGATTAGAAAAGTCATTTTTCTCATTAAATATATACGTGGTTGTGTTGTCGAAAATCGAACCAGTTTTTACTACCTATAAATCGGGTCATGCAACCGTAATTTCAACCGCAAAACCAGTTCATTTGGCTTGAAAGGAAACGTGACGAAATCGTCGGCGCCCGCTTCTAAACCCGCCAAAACGGTCTCGGGATTAGCATCGGGTTCGGTGACCAAAATGATGGGAATGCGGCTGCGGAAATCTTCTCGAATCAGTTCAATAAAGGTCGATAATTTATAGTCTTCCACGTTCACACTCACCACCAAGGCATCCGCGTGTTCGGCGTGAACGCGGTTCAATGCCTCACTTGCCGTAGCCGCCCGAAGCGACCGATAGCCGTATTTTCGCAAGCGATAATCCAGAGCATTTGTTAAAATTGGACCTAATCCACAGAGTAAAACGCGCATTTGATGAAGTGATTTTGTTGGGCAAAAGTAGGTTTAAGTTTGGGATAATTCAAGTTTAAATCCTTAAAATACTGAGGGGTCCTTTTCCAATTTAGAAAAGGACCCCTCAGTATTTTAAGGATGTAGAGGCAATTTATCCTCAATTGCCCATCACCAAAATCTTAGTAACGACGGCTTCTGCGGCGTCCAAATTGCGCGTATTTGTTGCCAAAACAAAGTAAACACCCGTAGAAACGCGCCGTCCGTTAAAATCTTTTCCGTCCCAAATCGCTTGACCGCCGAGTGCTTTTGTTTCAAAAACAAGGCTGCCGTTGCTGTCCGTAATTTTGATATTGGCATCGCGCGCAAAGCCTTTCACGGCAATTACGCCTTGATAATCGGGTCGGACGGGGTTCGGAAACGCCACAATTTGGTTGTCGGATTTGTTGAAAACGCCTCCCTCGGTCGCGTCGCTTCGGTAGCTCATCAAACCGCGGTCGGTGCCAATAAAAACCTCGCCGTTTGGTCGCACCGCCAAAGCCGTAATCGTATTGCTCGGCAAAGGGCTGTTTTCGACGTTAAATTTCGCAATTTCCTCGCGTCCGTCGGCCGACGTGACGAACAAACCGCTGTTTGTGCCAAACCATTTGCGGTTCGCACCGTCGATTGCGATGGCGTTTACAATTTTTTCGCGCAGCAAATACTCGCTAATATTGCTCAAAGAAGCAACCACCAAACGCCCCACGCAAGCCGTCCGAAACGGGTCGCCGCCACATTCAAACACCGCCACGCCATTAGTTGTGCCAACCCAAACGGCACCGTTCAAATCGGTCACGATACTCGTCACGGCGGCGTTTTGCAGCTCCTTCGGAAAATTAGAATTGTCAATCAAGCGCACGCGGTCGTCGGTCGAAATATCGATATTTTTACCTTCGTCAAACACAATAATACCCGATTGCGAACCCTTGACAATGAGCCATTTGAAACCAGCGCCATCGACCACAATTTGATGGACTGAAACGCTCGGAATCGGCGCCATTTTCGCCCATTTGCCATCCGCTTTCAAGACGATTAACGCATTAGCGGAAGCGTTGTTGGAGAGCCATAGATTGTTCTTAGAGTCGAAAGCCAAGCCCGTAATCCGTTGTCGGCTCGGGTCGGCAACGCCTTGCGAAAGCACGCCGTCGGTGTTCGATGCATTGTGTAATTTCTGTATTTTACCGTCTTTTATTTCAAACAAACCGCTGCTGAAAGTCCCCACAAAAACGCGCCCGTCTTTGGGATGAATCGCTACGCAAATCGCATCGCGGGCGGCTTGAAATGCAGGATTGAAGCCGTTGAAATTCAGCCATTTAGAGGATTTTAGTGAAGCAAAACCTTCTCGACTTTCCGACGAATTAATGCCATTCAATCGGTCGAAAGTGACCCAAACCGACGTGTCCGTTGCCGCAATTGCGCTCGATTGTCGAGAGTAAGGCGAGTCGAATTCCACGACCGTGCATTGCCCATCCGCCGCACGCGGCAAGTAACGATAGCCGTTGAAAAGGTCGCCCAACCAGACGCGGCCTTCGGCGTCTTCGGTGCCGTCCGTCGGGCGGGCAAGACAGCCGCCGACGAGTGGTTTTAGGACACCCGTTTTATCCATCAAAAAAGCCTTGCCGTTGCAATTTTCGCAGGCAAAACCGACCAATAAATTGCGTCCGTTTGCCGTCAAATACTTGATTGTAAAGCCGTTTTCGCTCGCTATACTGAGGGGTCCTCTTTGGCTCAATACTTTCAACGTGTCGTTGACATCAACGTACAATTTTCCGTCGAAAACGGTGATGGCTTTTGAATTATACGCCGCGGGAAAACCGTCGGCAGTGTCCATTTTTTTCCAAATTTTGAAATCCAAAAAGTTCAATTTGGCATCGTTCGGCACCGTGTAAATGCCGCCCTCGGTCGCTGCCCAAATTTTACCGTCGAAAAGCGCGACACCGTAGGTTTTAAGTTTTGTAAAAGTTGTTGACAGGAACTCGCCGCGCCGCATATTGAGCCTTGAAATGCCAAAACCACACGCTAAAAATGCCGTATCGCCGCTAAAAGTCACGTTATAAATGGTTTTATCGCCCAAGATATTGACGTTATTTTTGATGTCTGCAATGTTTAAAGTCGCGCCGCCGTCCGTCCGCACGAGGTCGATGTTGTTGTTTTTGTAGCCTACAAATAAGGTTTTAGAAGCCGCATTGTAGCGCACCAATTGCGCTTCCACATCGTTCAAACTGTTCAATTTATCGAGCCGTTCGATGCTCAAATCGGCCTTCGACATTTTCAAAATCGACAGACCCGTTGCCCAATAAACGGCGTCGGTTGAGGTCGTCACGCTCAAACCCGTTCGATAGGGCAAATGCGTGCGCCACTGCCCAATTTTGAGGTCGTTTTGAGCCGTGATTGTGTGGGTAAAAAACAAAGAAAGAAATAGGGAAATGGTAATCAGTTTTTTCATTATCAAGTCTGTCAATTATTTTATAAAATATTTAAGTCGTTTAAAACCAATTATTTAGAATTTAAAAATGCGGCATTTCGTTCTAATAACGTTCAATGCCATGATTTAGTCGAGGGCCGTGATTCTTTAACAATTGGAAGAGCTAAAGAGATGCAAAAGTAGTTTTTTTATGGAAAAAAAGGACCCCTCAGTATAAACGCCGTTTTTCGCTCCAAAATGAGCGAAAAACGGCGTTTATAC
>JAYUKJ010000592.1:0-3347 GCA_043764555.1 Saprospiraceae bacterium | reverse complement strand
CTGCCGTTGAAGGCTTAAAACGCGTCCCTAATTTTCAGATGGAAACGATGCCGATTGTCATGGTTATCTTGGTGACAATTTTCGTTTGGCAACAATTTGGCGCGCAGCTTTTAGCAAAATATTTTGGCTACATCATGTTCGTTTGGTTTTGTTTGATTGGCGGTATCGGCTTGGTCGAAATCTTGAAGGACCCCTCAGTATTCGCCGCTTTGAACCCACTAAACGCAATAGATTTTGTTCTACATTATAAAAGTTCACGCACGGGACTCACGGGGTTTTGGCTACTCGGCGCCGTTTTTCTCTGCACAACGGGTTGCGAAGCCTTGTATTCGGACATGGGACGCTGCGGAAAAACCAATATTCGCGCCACTTGGCTCTTCGTTTTTCCGTGTCTGATGTTTAGTTATTTAGGTCAAGCTGCGTGGCTTTTGCAATATGATGGACAACAATTGCCCGCCGACGTCTTAAATGTAGGTGTTTTTTATGCTATGTTACCCATTGATTGGGTGCCTTTTGTGATTGGTTTGGCGATTTTGGTCGCGATTATTGTGAGTGAGGCATTGATTGCGGGCGTTTTCACGATGGTCAACGAAGCCATACGTTTGAAACTTTGGTTTAATATGAAAACGTCTTACCCGTCGCATTTGCGCGGGCAGATTTATATGCCGATGGTCAATTGGTTTTTGTTGGCGGGTTGTTTATTGACGGTTTGGCATTTTGAAAAATCGTCGAATATGGAAGAAGCCTACGGTTTGGCGATTGTGATTGACATGATAATGACGTCTTCTCTCTTGCTGCATTTTGTTCATATGAGAAATCAATCGTTGAAATTAGCGGTCGTTATGGGTTTGGTTTTCGTTGGTTTTGAATTGATGTTTTTGATAGCAAATCTGCACAAACTATCGCACGGCGGTTGGTTTACGCTGTCAATTGCCGCGTTGATTTTCTTTAACGTTTTCGTTTTTTGGCGCGCGCGCAAAATCAGAGATAAACATACAAATTTCGTTGACGCTGAGGAATTTGCGCCCGTTTTCCGTGATATTATTGCCGATGAGACGATTCCACGCACCGCAACGAACTTGGTTTACTTGGCAATGACGAATGATGCGTCTAAAATAGATTCAAATATTATTTATTCTGTTTTCAGAAAACAACCCAAACGCGCCGATATTTATTGGTTTTTGCACATTGAAATTACGGACGCGCCCAATACCAAAAAGTACAAAGTTGTGCCGATTGTGGAAGGCAAAGTTTTCTTTGTTCAATTGAAATTTGGTTTTAAAGTGAAACATAAAGTCAACAAAATGTTCAAACAAATCACGAGTCGAATGCAAGACGCGGGTGAAATTGATGAGCAAAGCCATTATCCGAGCTTGCGGCGCTACGATTTGCCCGCCGATTTCAAATTTATTTTGCTCAATAGCCGCGTGTCGGCGGATGATGCCTTGCCGCCTTTTGAGCAATTTATCGTTCGAGCGTACCGCGTTTTGAAAAAAATTGCGATTTCACCAGCTGAAAATTTTGGACTTGAAAACGGCAATTTTCAAGTCGAAACGGTACCCATCAACGTGACAAAACCTAAGGATATTGAGTTGGTAAGAGAAGGTTGATTCAGATTTATCGCCTCTTTTTAAAGTTTTCGAATCTAATTTTGTTCTAATAGAGCGGCGTAGGTGTTGAAACTACTACG
This sequence comes from Saprospiraceae bacterium, assembly GCA_043764555.1. Classification (GTDB taxonomy): domain Bacteria; phylum Bacteroidota; class Bacteroidia; order Chitinophagales; family Saprospiraceae; genus JAAFJT01. Next base: position 1,657 of record JAYUKJ010000592.1, on the reverse strand, counting down.
CCGTTCTTTTTTAGGACCCCTCAGTATAAAACGCTTTTTGGCAACCAAAACCAAGATTTTTTGTTATTGATTCCGTAATTTTGCGCACAAATTAGAAAATTTCTTTTATCCAATTTTTATGGAAGACAACAATAAAGACGCGGCTCAAACGACCGAAAAAACGACGGAAGACACGCCCATATTTATCAATCCGATTGACGTGACGAAAGTTGCCGAAAATCCTGGCTTTTTACCTTACGCCCACACGGCAGGCGGCGCGGTCATTCGCCCCGAAGACAAAGGGCGCATCAAAGGCAACGCCATGACGGCAATGTATGAGCAAACCGACCGTCAAATCGGGCAGTTGCGCGAGCAAATGGAAACGCTGGTTTCGCAAGCCAAAAAATTGCAACGCCGTAAGGAAATTTCGGAAGTGATTTATGAAGCAACGCTTGGTTTTCGCCCCGTTATTGGTCATATTTATCATTTGTACCGCAAAAAAGACGCATCGCACACCATTTCGCTGATTGCACCCGATGAGTGGCGAAAATGCCCTTACACGTATTTGGCGACCGTTCAATTGCTTTACGACCATACGTGGGAAGTATTAAATCAAGCCGAAGACGAAAATTTTATGTAAAATATTTTATCACCGCAAAGGCACATAGTTCGTAAAAACTATGTGCCTTTGTCGTAAAAGCACCGCAATTGTGATGTATTCCCTCTTTTCCGACCTTGTTTTTTACACTTTTTGCGCAGCATCCGTTGTTCAACACGGCTTTTGGTTGTTCGTTTTTTCCCGATTAGCATTTTATAAAGAAGAAAGTGAAGATTTTTTGAAATCTGAATTTTTGAACCCAAACTTTCAAAAAGTTTCAAACTTTTGGAAAGTTGACGCGCACGCCGTTGAACCAATATCGAATGTTCCAATTTTAAAATATCAAAATACGACTAAACCCGTTTCCGTTGTCATTTGCGCCCGCAATGAAGCGGCGAATTTGGTGCAGCATTTACCCAAAATTCTGAATCAAGATTATCCCAATTTTGAAGTCATTGTTGTGAACGATGCTTCGACCGACGATACCGAGTGGGTTCTTAAAAATTTTCAAAAAACATATACGAATCTACGGGTTGTAAACGTGATTGAGAAGACCCTTGCGGGCAAAAAAGGGGCGCTCGCGGCAGGCATTGATGCGACAAAACACGATTGGCTGTTGCTCACCGACGCCGATTGTTACCCCCTCAGTAAAAACTGGATTTCGGGCATGATGTCGGCACTCATATCTGAAAAAATACAAATTGTTTTTGGCTATGGACCTTACGAAAGGTGTGACAACAGTTTTTTAAACAAATTGATACGCTTTGAAACCTTGTGGACGGCAACCCAATATTTGAGCTTTGCCCTCATCAAACAGCCTTACATGGGCGTAGGTAGAAATCTCTTATACGAAAAAAAACTTTATGTTCAAGCTAATGGATTTGCGGCTCACGCTGATTTGGCATCGGGGGACGACGATTTATTTGTAAATCAAGTAGTTACACAAATAAATTTTTCACTTTTTTTGCATGCCGAAACACATATGTACTCCATGCCAAAAACCACTTGGAAGAGCTATTTTACGCAGAAAACACGGCATTTTTCCGTCGGAACACGGTACTTGCTCAAACATAAGGTACT
>JAYUKJ010000591.1:0-3350 GCA_043764555.1 Saprospiraceae bacterium | reverse complement strand
TTCAGTGGGCGGGAGATGCCACGCCGCGCTCGGCGGTGCGTTGGTACGAGATTGACGTCAACAGCAATGCGGTCGTGCAACAGCAGGATTTTGGCGCCGCAAACCTCTATTATACCTATCCCGTTATCCAAATTGACAGCAGTCGCAACGCTTTCATGGTCTTCACGACGGTCGGGGCAGGCACGTTTGCTCAAATGCGCCAAACGGGTCGGAAAGTCACGGACGGTGCTAATCTCATGCAAGGCAGCGTGTTGGTCAAAGCGGGTGTGTCGGCGCATACGTCGGGACGTTGGGGCGATTATTTTGGCATCGCCCGAGACCCTTCGCTCACGAATGAAGTCTGGGGTTTTGCGGAATTCGCTTCCGCAAGCGGACAGTGGGGAACGTGGATTGTCAAAATGAAATTTTAACACACTCTTTCATCATTAAAACTTTTCTCGAAATGGTAACGCTCATTAAAAATATCAATAAAAGTTCACTTGTGGTTGAACTTCCCGCTTTTGTCTCGGCGATGGTAATGGCTGAATTGCTGTTCAAATTTCACAGTTTCACGTTCGAGTGCCTCGCTTTTTTGGGGACTTGGGCGCTTTTGAGCCATGTGTTTGACAGTGCCAAAAATGCGCTTCAAACGACTAAGTAACAAGTAAATAGTAACATGGTATTTTTTGAACACATAGGCACACAGGAGACATAGTTTTTGATTAAAAAGAAAAAAAGAAAAAAAACCTATGTGTCCTATTGTGCCTGTGTGTTAAAAAAAAGCGTGTTAAAAAAAGTGTTATCCAAAAAAATGAAACGATGAATATTCAATTCAACACGCTTTTTAGCATCAATCTGAAGCATAATTACTACGCGAGTGGCTTATGCGCCGATTTTGACATCGTGCCGACGGCCGAATGTCAAGCCAATTTTCGGCGTTTTGGCTTGGGGGCGAAACAGATTGGTGGCGTTTTGTTGGTTTATTTTGAGCAATCGCCCGCAACGGTTAGACCGCGTGTGAAAATTGATGACTGGACGCCGTTTCGGTTCGTTTTGCAGTTGAAACAAGGTGCTTTCTACAATTATACGGCGTTGCCAAACAGTCTTAAACCGTTCTTTTTTAGCAATTTTAATGAGAATGGCGTCGAAAAAGTGCCAAATACTGAGGGGTCCCTTTTGTCGAAAAATGCGATACCCGAAGCGGCTGATTTGATGGACATTAAGTCGAATGCTTTTACGGTGACGCATCCGCTTGGCACGACGCGGATTGACCTATCAATTTTGCGTCCGCAGACGGGTTTTCAATTGGTAAAAACCGTTGAAGCGCGTCCGTTAACGACGTCAACGCCCGTGAGTTTGCCCAGTTTTCAGAGCGGGTTGGTCAAAATTGACAGCGATAGCAATCCGACGCCGCAGTATGTATTCAGCGATGTTTTGACGGCAACAATCCGACCTTTTGGCGTCATCGAAATATGGAAAGGCGCCGCAACCGATTACACGGCAGTGGAACGATTTACGCTCAATTGGACGCGAAAAACGGACTTTTGGCGGTATTTTATCCTTAAAAAACAACAGCCACCGTCGTCGATACCGCCGCCACTAACGCCTTTTTCGATTGACGTTGAGAACGTAAAAGCGGCAGAATATCCCGTTACCGCGCGCTTCGATTTAATTAGCGAAGCCAATCAAACGGCGGCCGAACGGCTAACTATCAGTAACTATACGGATGCCGACGTTGACCTTTTTCGCTCATCGGTCGCGTTGCCACAATTTGAGCGCGCCTTCGGCAAAATCCGCCTAAGCCACACGCAAGGACGAATTGATATGCTGTTGCCACAGCCCACTTTTCGGTCTGCCGATACAAATATTATTGTTAAAATTCAAAAAAGTTAGAACATGGTTGACTATGCTTCTCTAAAAACGCCCGGCGTTTACATCAACGAAATTTCGACCCTGCCCTCGTCCATTGTCGCGGTCGAGACGGCCATTCCCGCTTTCATCGGCTACGTCGAAAAGATGGAATTGGATGGTAAAAAGTGGCTCATCGACGCCAATGCGCCCAAATACATCCGCATTGAATCCATGAAACAATACGTGGATATTTTCGGCGGCGCCGACAAGACGGAAGCCAAATTTACGGTGACTGTTGACAAAAATATTGATGGGGCCATCACACGCGTTGACATCACGCAAAAATTGATGCCCAAATACCTCATGTATTACCAAATGCAGATGTATTTCGGCAACGGCGGCGGACCTTGCTACATCATTCCCGTCGATTTATACGAAGCGGGTGCCAACGTCAATGTCGATAAACTCCGCAATTCAGGTCTGGCAACCCTCGCCACGATTGACGAGCCGACGCTGATTTTGTTTCCTGACGGCGTCTCAATCGGCAACACCGTGCATGGTTTGTACACCGACGCCCTTGCGCAATGCGCGCGTTTGCAAGACCGCTTTACACTCATGGATTTGGTGAAAGGCACCGACACCGTTAACAACGACGAGCGCACGGCTTTCAGAGGCGGTATCGGCGTGAACAACCTAAAATACGGCGCCGCTTATTACCCGTGGCTCAAAACTGACGTCGGTTTTCAATACGACGCCGCAAATGTGAAGGTCGATATTAACACGTCCGTCGCGGCGGTTCCAATGATTCCCGCGACGGCTACGCTGCCCGCCGTTCCTGCGGTTCCCGCAAAAATCGTCACGACAACGTCATCGCTCAAAGATTTTTTGGTAGAAGGCAGAGACATTCCCGAAGTGTATTATAAGGTGAAATCCAAATTGGGCAGTGCAACGCTTGATTTGCCGCCGAGTGCCGCAATGGCGGGACTTTTCGCCTTCGTGGACAGCACGCGGGGCGTCTGGAAAGCGCCCGCAAACGTAAGCGTCAACAAGGTTTTGGGATTGACGACGGAACTCAACGACGACCAACAAAAAGACTACAATGTCGATGTGACGTCGGGCAAATCCATCAACGTCATTCGTTCATTTTCGGGCCGTGGCTTCATTGTTTGGGGCGCTCGAACGCTGGACGGCAACAACAATGAATGGCGCTACGTGAACGTGCGTCGGTTTTTCAATATGGTGGAGGAATCGGTCAAAAAGGCGATGAATAACTACGTTTTTGAGCCGAATGACGCCAATACGTGGGTAAAAGTCAAGTCGGGCATCGAAAACTTCTTGACGCTGCAATGGCGCGCGGGCGCTTTGCAAGGCGCAAAACCTGAGCAAGCGTTCTACGTTAATATCGGTCTCGGCACCACAATGTCGGCTTTTGACGTCTTGGAAGGGCGGATGATTGTCCAAATCGGGATGGCCGTTGTGCGCCCTGCGGAGTTCATTATTTTGGAATTCATGCACAAACT
>JAYUKJ010000590.1:0-11788 GCA_043764555.1 Saprospiraceae bacterium | reverse complement strand
CTCCTTTTTCATTTATTAACCTACATCAATTGCTAAGACGCATTTCCTACCTACATTTGTTCCAATAAATCAATCCTCGAACGCTCGCCGCTTGGAATTTGGAATCTGAAATTTGGAATCTACAATTATGGAACGTAAAGAATTTATCAAATCAACATTAGCGCTCACTGCCATGACGACACTCAGCAATTTCAAATCAATTACGGACAATTTGACCGAACAAGACGTCGAAATGCCCGCTCTTTTCATCGGTCACGGCTCGCCGATGAACGCGATTGAAGACAACGAATTCACGACGGCGTGGAAGTCAATGGGCAAAACGATGACCAAACCTAAGGCGATTTTGTGCGTTTCGGCACATTGGGAAACCCGCGGCACATACGTCACGGCGATGGAAAAACCCGAAACGATTCACGATTTTGGTGGCTTCCCGAAGGCTTTGTTCGACGTCGAATATCCCGCAAAAGGCAGCAAATGGCTCGCCGAAGAAGCACGAAACAGCATCACTTCGACCGATGTGCAATTGACCGAACATTGGGGACTCGACCACGGCAGTTGGAGCGTTTTGAAACAACTCTATCCCGACGCCGATGTGCCTGTGATTCAGATGAGTTTGGATGCGACCAAAGATGCCCAATATCATTACGATTTGGCGCAACAATTGGCGGTTTTACGCAAAAAAGGCGTCTTAATTGTCGGCAGTGGCAACATGGTTCATAATTTTCAATACGCCCAATTTAGTGCGGCGGGAATGTCCGAAAATGCCTTGGATTGGGCGGTTGAAGCGAACGAAAATTTCAAGAAATTAATAACGGCGAATGATGCTAAATCGCTCGTCAATTATCAAAAACACAGCCGTGCTTTTCAGCTATCCGCACCCACGCCCGAGCATTATTTGCCAATGATTTACGCCTTGGCTTTGCGCGGAAAAGAAGAGAAAGTATCGTTTTTCAATGATAAAGTCGTCGGTGGCTCGTTTTCGATGACGTCTTTTAAGATTGAAAAAGCGTAGTTTTTGAAAAAATAGTTGTCGAAACGCCTAAAATACTGTGGGGTCCTTTATATTGCAGCTTGATTCAATTATTATTTGTAATTAATTGACAATCAACACATTAAAAACGACTCAACGATTCACCACTTTATCTAAAAATTTTAAACAAAACGAAAAAATGAAAAAAGAAACAATTATCTATTGGGTCACGACGGGACTTTTTTCCGCGATGATGCTGTTTAGCGGCTTTTTGTATTTCACAAATCCCGACATGAAAGCTGCCTTTGCTCACACTGGTTTTCCAGATTTTTTTAGAGTCGAATTAGGCGTGGCAAAACTCTTAGGTGCGGCGGCTTTGCTGATTCCGATGGTTCCTGCGGTGGTCAAAAACTTTTCTTATGCGGGTTTTGCGATTGTGTTAGTTTCGGCAGCCTTCGCGCATTTTTCCATCGGCGACCCGATAAGCGAGGTCATTCCGCCTTTAGTTGCGCTGGCTATTTTGGCAGTATCTTACACGTATTCTGGTAAGTTGGCAACCGCTTAATCACCATTTTTAAGTTTGAGGGACCCCTCAGTATAAAAGCCGTTTTTCGCTCATTTTGGGGTGGGAAACGGTTTTTTCTTTATGTTTTATGTTTTATACAATTGGGTCACTCGCTTTTACACCGTCAATGTTTATAAAATCAATCTCTAAAAGGTAAAACAGCATCTTCACGCGCTTGAATTTGGTACTCAACTGGGTCGCCGTAATAGGATACATCAACACCTTCAAGCAAGGCGTGGAACTCGTCAATCAACTTTTGTTCTTTTGAAACAACAGGCAATTCAACGCTTTTTTGGATAAAACTGACCTTCAAACGCTTGAGTAAACGCTCAATCGTTGCCCAATCGTTGGGGTTTTCAATTTTTAATTCGACGACTAAATCCATTTTTTAAGTAATTTTACGTAAAAAAACAATGTAAATGCGAAATATTGGACTTGCATTTACAAAGGTAAAAGCGTTTTGGGGGTTTACCTAAATTCAATACTTTTTTTGTATTTCATTCAACAAAAATACGACCTTAAATTCTCACAAGTTTTCCTACATTTGCCGTTCAAGATTTTAAAAAATCAATCATAAAAAATGACGATAAAATATTACGGTCACTCCTGCTTTGGTATCGAAATCGGCGACCACAATTTGCTTTTTGACCCCTTTATTTCGGGCAACACGCTCGCTTCGGACGTAAAAATTGACGAAATTCCTTGCGATTTCATGCTCATTTCGCACGGACATTTTGACCACATCATGGACGCCGAAGCGATTGCAAAACGGACGAATTGCAAAGTGATTTGCGCTTGGGAAATTGGCGATTGGTTGGAGAAAAAAGGCATCACGAACATTCAACGCATGAACATTGGCGGCGGCTTCAAATTCGATTTTGGGCGCGTCAAATCCGTTGCGGCAGCGCATTCTTCGTGCTTGCCCGATGGCAGTTACGGCGGCAACGCGATGGGTTTTGTCGTAGATTCGGCGGAAGGTTGCTTCTATTTTGCGGGCGACACGGCTTTAACGCTCGATATGCAGTTGATTCCGATGATGTGTCCGCCATTGGGTTTTGCGATTTTGCCGATTGGCGATATGGTCACGATGGATTATGCTGATGCCATAGTTGCCGCCGATTTTATTCAATGCGAAACCATCATCGGCTGTCATTTCGATACGTGGAAACCACTCGAAATTGACCACGAAGCGGCTAAAAAAGCGTTTGAAGCGGAGAATAAAACCTTGATTTTGACAAAGATTGGGGGCGAATTGCAATGGGGTTGATTTTAAACGACGCTCAAAAATTTATTTAGAAATTCCTAATTTATGTCTATTTTTGTACTAAAATATTGAAAAAATGAAAGAATTGATTTGGCAAAACTACATAACGGCAACTCAAGGCGTCGTTTGCGGCAAACCCGCTATAAAAGGCACACGTATTGCCGTTGATTTGATTTTGGAGAAATTGTCTTATGGCGACACAATTGACGAATTATTGGAAGCCTATCCGCACATTTCACGTGAGGCGATTTTGGCGTGTTTATCATTTGCTTCTGAAAGCGTTAAAAAAGAAATTTTTCAAACCGCATGAAGAATTTTCTCATTGTAGCCGATGAAAATATTGATTTTCGGCTCATTAAACGACTACGAGAAAACAATTTTGATGTATTCTCAATTGCTGAAAGTAATTTTGGCATTATGGACACCAACGTTCTAACTATTGCAACCGAACGTCATTCGTTTTTAATTACAGAAGATAAAGACTTTGGTGATTTAGCAATTCGAGATAGTAAACCGCACAATGGGATTTTGTTGATAAGAAGAAAACGCCTTAATGCGCTTGAACAAATTGATATTATCATGGATATAATTTCAAATCGTTCAGAAGAATTAGATAGGCAGTTTTCTGTTTTGCGCGACAATAATTTGATAATAAGACCAAATTAAATTACTAAAAAGTCTTGCAAATTCATGATTTGCAAGACTTTTTTAAATTCATAAAAAACTGATTATCAATATTTTAGTACAAAATTAAAATTTTAGGACCCCTCAGTATAAAACCCATTTTGCACCATTTTAATTTTTAATTTTTAATTTTTAGTTTTTAATTTTTAGTTTTTAATTCAAAATAGGACCCCTCAGTATAAATTCATTTTTTGCAACATTTTGTCATTCATAATTATTCAAAAATGGAAAGTTTAGCAGGCAGTTTTAAAGAGTTAGGGTTGGTACTCGTGACCGTTCCCGTTTATGCGATTTTGATTTTATTGGAACTCTATTTTAGCAATCAACAGCACCGCGAAACGCCGATGTATTCGTTTCGAGATAGTGTAACGAACCTGTATTTGACACTCAGTCAAATGGCAATTGACGTCGCGACGCGGTGGGTGCCGACGTATTTAGCCTTCGATTTGTGCTATAAATATCATTTTTTCAAAATAGAAAATCCCATCGTTTATTGGTTTTTTCTGCTCGTTTTGCAAGATTTTTTCTTCTATTGGATTCACCGAACGGAACATTCGTCGCGCTTTTTTTGGGCAGTTCACGCGACACATCATTCGTCGGAATATTATAATTTGTCGGTCGGTTTTCGGTCGTCGGTTTTGGAGCCTTTGTACCGTTTTGTGTTTTATTTGCCGTTGCCTTTTATGGGTTTTGACGCCAAAGACATCATGTTATCGTTCTCAATTACCCAAATTTACGGGCTTTTGGTGCATACGCAATACATCAAAACCATCCCGATTTTTGAACTAATCTTCGTCACACCCGCGCATCACCGCGTGCATCACGCAAGTAATGTGCCCTATTTGGATAAAAATATGGGGATGTTTCTCATTATTTGGGACAAAATGTTCGGCACCTATCAAGCAGAAATGCCCGATATAAAAATCAGTTACGGCTTAGTGGGTAAAGAAGAGAAAAATCTGAAAGGACCCGTCCGCGTTATTTTCCACGAATACATTGATATTTGGAAAGATTTTTTCGTCAACAAAAAAACGCTACCCCTCAGTATTCGGCTCAAATACGTCTTCGCGCCGCCCGGTTGGAGCCACGATGGCAGCACCAAAACGTCGAAGGAAATGCGGGAAGAAATAGGTTGGAAATAGGGAAATTAAAAATTAAAAATTGAGAATTAAAAATTCTTCTATACGACTTGATAATGACTTTAAAATCCCAATTTCAAACCTCAAAATAATTTAGAAATACTGTCCTTATACTGAGGGGTCTTGAAACAAGGTCTAATTTTATTGATTTTAATAAAAATCCTATCTTGCATCAAAATTAACAACGAATGGAAAGATTACCAGATTTACCGATAGGACTGCAATATTTTGCGGACATACGTAAAAGTAATTGCATATATATTGACAAAACTGAATATATTTACGAGTTGTGCCGCCCGCCGAACCGCCCTTATTTTCTATCTCGACCGCGTCGTTTTGGAAAATCATTGACGTTGGACACAATAGCGGAGCTGTTTTCAGGCAATCGGACATTGTTTGAAGGACTATGGATTGAAGACAAATGGAATTGGTCGGAGACACATCCCGTCATTCGCTTGTCGCTCGACTCGATTGGGCATGAAGCGGGTTTAAAAAACGCACTTTTTAGGGAGCTGAATAGTATTGCGCGCACTTTCGACCTCTTCATCGAAGAAGATAGAAGTTTGAGCAGTGCATTTAGAGAGTTGATTGAAAAAGTCACTAAAAAGACGGGGAAACAAGTTGTTATTCTGATTGATGAATACGATAAACCCATAATTGACTACATCGACCCGTATAATTTGACAAAAGCAAATGAGCAACGGGATATACTGAAAACGTTTTTTAGCACTTTAAAAAGCAGTTCGAATCACATTCGTATGTTGTTCATTACGGGTGTTTCTAAGTTTGCACGAGTGTCCATTTTCTCAGATTTAAACCACTTAATTGACTTAACACTCAATAAAAAATATGCGGCTTTGTGCGGTTATACGCAAGAAGAATTAGAGAATAATTTTGATATGTATCTCAAAAAACTGCCTGATGACACGCTTAAACGGATGAAAGAATGGTACAATGGCTACAGTTGGGACGCTCAAACGTTCGTTTATAACCCTTTTTCGGTGCTTAATTTCTTTGAAAACGAAACATATCGTAATTTTTGGTTTGCCACAGGTACGCCCACTTTTTTAATTAAACTGATGCGTAAACGTTTTGCTTATGTGTTGGAAGAAACGGAAGTGAGTAACTTGGTTTTGGAATCTTTTATACTCGAAGAATTCGATGCGTTAGACGTCAATTCTTTGCTTTTGCAAACGGGCTATTTGACCATCAAAGAGATAACACCCTCAGGAAAATTCATCCTAAATTATCCAAACCGAGAAGTAAGACAAGCTTTTGGGCAGTTCTTGTTGAGTGAATACACAAAAACACCCGTAACTGTACCTTACGGACCTAATATTTTGGACGCTTTAGACCAAAATAATCTTGCCGAAGTTATTAAAATTATCAATAATCTGATAAAATCCGTACCCGACCAAAACTACATAAAAGACCAAGAAAAGTTTTTTCACGCTATTATTCACCTGATTTTTACGATGGTCGGTTCAGACCCGCGAAGTGAGCTGCACACGTCAATCGGACGCATTGATACCGTCATTATCACGCCTTATCGCATCTTTTTGTTTGAATTTAAGATGAATGAAACACCAAAAGAAGCCATTCAATGCATCAAAGACAGGCAATATGCCGATAGTTTGAGGCATTTGAACAAGCCGATAACGGGTGTTGGTGTCGTCTTTTCAATTGAAAAAAAAGGTGTCGCAGATTGGGATAAAGAAGAATTATGAAAAATAAAAAACGCCTTTTACTTTTTTCTATCTCATTAATTATCAGGCTTTTGTATTGCTTTGCTTTGCCATTTTTTAAAGTAAAATTGGACGAGCAACGCTACGATATTTTGAGCAATCAAATCCTAAACGGAAACTACGATTTAGACGCGATTAGCTTTATTTGCGCGCCATTTGTGCCTTATTTTATTGCCTTAATTAAAATGGTTTCGGCAGATTATTGGCAGCAAATTCTGTTTATTGTGCAAGCCATTTTGACGTCTATTTCAGTTGTTTATTTGTTTAAATTAACCGATTTATTGTTTAAAAACAAGCAAATTTCGGCAATTGCCGCATGGTTTTACTGTTTCTATCCAATGACATTTTATTACGTCAAAAACGTTGGACAAGAGTCTTTTTATCAATCATTTTTAATTATTTCGATTTATTTTTTGGTTAAATTCAGGGCATTAAAAAGCGTTAAAGATTTAATTATTTCCGCTATTTTATTTTCACTTTGTTTCTTAACAAAAGGCTTTATTTTATTTTATGCGCCATTTATTGTTTTATTTATTTTTAAAATAAAGGGGTTTAATTTAAAAGAAAAAATTTATAACGCATTGATATTTAGTGTTTTATGTTTTTTACTTACGTTACCTAATGGTTTTTATAATTTGCAAAAACACAAAATTTATACATTCTCAGGCGATGGATTAAGCACTTATTTTTGGTTCGGAAACAGTGAATTTGCCTATCATCGAGACGTTTTGGGAAAGGTTTATGATGTAAATAAAGCGTTTGAAATTCAAGACACGGCTAAACTGATTTACGATATGTCGCCGCCTAATGTATCGATGGAAACGTATCAAAAAGCGTTTGAATTATTTCCTTCGGAACAAGTCCGACAAAGAATTTTCAAACGCAATGCGTGGACGTGGATTAAGGACAATCCGAGGCATTTTTTAGAATTAAAAATCCACTGTTTCGTCCGTTACATTATGTGTGGATTAAATTTTAAAATATACCCCCTCAGTATATGGCTATTAAGTGTAGTGATTTTTGCACCTTTGTATCTCTTAGCGTATTTCGGAATTTTAAGAGCGCTGAAAAACGATTTTGAAAAACACAATTGGATGCTCGGTTTGTTCATCGCCATGCTTCTGTTTTCAGTTGTTTTTTCGTTTGAATCGCGCTTTAGAACCATCACTTTAGAACCTTTTTACATCATTTATGCCGCTTTTTCGGCTTATAGAATAAAATTGAAATGGGCAAAATAATCGCCATTGCGAATCAAAAAGGCGGCGTCGGAAAGACCACAACCGCCATTAATTTAGCCGCTTGTTTGGCAGTTTTGGAGAAAAAAGTATTGTTAATTGACTGCGACCCGCAAGCAAACGCTTCGTCGGGTGTCAACGTTTTTGCCGACGATGAGACCTATACCATTTACGATTGCCTCGTCAATGGAGCCGACCCGCACGACGCGATTCAAGATACAGAAACACCAAATTTATATCTTATGCCGTCGTCAATTGACCTCGTAGGCGCCGAATTGGAACTTATTGGACGTGAAAAAAGGGAGTATATATTAAAAGGTGTCGTCGAACAACTGCGCGACGAATATGATTATATTTTCATAGATTGCTTGCCTTCGCTCGGTTTAGTCACCGTGAATGCGTTGACGGCTGCCGATTCGGTTTTGATTCCCGTTCAGTGCGAAATTTTCTCGTTGGAAGGTTTGGCGAAGTTGAAAAATACCGTCAATTTGGTCAAAAAAGCCTTGAATCCTAAATTGGAAATCGAAGGACTATTGTTATCCATGTACGACCCGCGTTTGCGATTAGCAAATTTAGTCGTTGACCAAGTGCGGCAACACGCTAAAGATTACGTTTTTGAAACCATTATCCACCGTTCTGCCCGCCTTTCAGAAGCGCCAAATGTGCATAAACCGATTATCGCTTATGATGCATCGTCAAAAGGTTCAGTCAATTTTTTGAATTTGTGCAAAGAGTTTTTAATTAGAAATAAAGACAATGTGAAACGGACGGCGGCGGTTGAAGCGTAAAATATTTTTTAGAAAGACCCCCTCAGTATAAACGGCAAAAAAACTTGTTCAGTTGGATATTATTTCAAGTCTGCGTAATTTGCAACCATTATTAACTAAAATTTTAAATGACATGCCAATCATTATTGATATTAGTAAAGACATGCGCTTTAAGCAAGGGCGTAAAGAAGGAAGACAAGAAGAATCTGTGATTATAAAGCAGAATTTTGTCATTAATATGCTCCAAAGAGGTATTGAATCTTTGGAGACGATTGCCGAATTTGCCGATGTCGAATTAGCCTTTGTTGTAAAGACAAAAGCGGCTTATTTGGAAGCTGTTGTTTTACTAAAAAAGGGTAAAACAACAACGACAACTGTTGCCGAAAAGACGGGTTTAATGCCCGAAGCTGTTGAAAAACTCAAGAAAAACAAGGGTTAATTGCCCTGTACTCGTATATCACAAAGCCGTTTAATTCTGTTGAATTAAACGGCTTTTTAGTTTTCGTTACTAAAAAAATAATTTAGAATTAACGCCAAATAGTTACCAATTTGCCCTAAAAACGTCCAACTTTACGGCTGATTTTACCCCAAAACCCCTTTTTCCGATTTTCGGGATGCCGTTGCACTTCATATACTGAGGGGTCCTTTTTTTTGAAAAACATTTTCTTCAATTACTGATTTTACAAAATTTAATGATGAAAAAACATCTATTTGTCGTCCTATCACTCCTCTTTTCACTTGCTGCACAGGCGCAAGTTATTAGCATCGCCACGGCAAGATTGCGAGACACAGGCACCATCATCACCGTCTCTGGAACGGTGACGAACGGGTCTGAATTGGGCGCTATCCGCTATTTTCAAGATAAAACGGGCGGTATGGCTGCTTTTGGCGGCGTTGATACGCTCAAACGCGGCGATAGCATCGTTGTCACGGGTAAATTAATCATTTTTAGAAATCTTTTAGAGATTCAACCCGTTACGTCACTTCAAGTCATTGCGCGCAATAAGCCGTCTCCCGAGCCAAAAGTCATTCAATTTGCCCAAATTGCGGACAGTCTTGAAGGTCAATTGGTCACTTATAAAGACGTTACTTTTGCCTCAACGGGTACTTTTGCTACCGCAAACTACAATATTAACGTTGGGGCGGCGGTTGCTCAAGTACGTTCTGGTGCAACGACGAATTTGATTGGCACGTTGATTCCCTCGGGCATGGTCAATGTTACAGGTATTTTGTCCCAATTCTGTTCGGCACCACTCGTTGGCTGTACAACAGGCTATCAAACATTGATGCGCGATGTTGCTGACATTCAGTTTCAAGGCATCGCCTTCACGGAAGGTCTAACGGCAACAAACGTAACAACGACTGGTTTCAATGTTAACTGGCAAACAAACATCCCTGGCAACACGGTGCTCAATTATGGAACAACGCCCGCACTCGGTCAAATGGTGGCTCTTGCGGGTTCAAAAACTGTCCACAGCGTTCCTTTGACGGGACTATCGCCCGCGACGATTTACTACGTTCAAGGCGAATCAACGGGCGGTGGCACGGTTGTCAAATCACCGATTACGTCCTTCATAACTGCCTCAACTTCGACGGGCGAAATGCGCATTTATTTCAACCGCACCGTTGACACAACCTTCCGCGTTGGCACCGCAAATCCTACGGCAACAACGGGCCAACGCTGCGTTTCTGAACTTGTCGCGCGCATCGCAGCCGCCACGCAAACGATTGACGTCGCGATGTATTCAAGCGGTGAAGTGCTTATAAAAGACGCTTTGAAGGCTGCCGCGGCACGCGGTGTTCGGGTGCGTTATCTGGCAGACCAAAAGGCTTTGAATGCTATTTTTACAGATACAGTAGGACTCGGATTTAGGTTTGAAAAAAGCTCAAGTCCCGACTTGATGCACAATAAATTTTTCATATTTGATGCTGGTTCCGTGGATAAAGCGTGGTTATCAGCGGGTTCCACAAACAACTCAACGGGGCAATTGTACCGCGACCCTAACAACATGATTTTAATTCAAGATCAGGCTTTGGCGCGGGTTTATACCGTAGAATTTGAAGAAATGTGGGGTAGCACAACGGCTTTACCGAACACAACAAATGCTAAATTTGGTCCAAATAAGTCGAGAAACACGCCTAAAAACGTCATTATTGGTGGTGGAAAAAATGTTGAGGTCTATTTTTCACCAACCGATGGAACAACCGCAGGTATCGTCGGAGAAATTGACAATGCCAATACGGATTTGCAGTTTGCGCTCTTGATTCACACGGCAAACGAAACTGGAACTGCTATTTTTAATGCCAAACGGCGCAATATTTCAATCCGTGGTCTTGTTGATAAAGATACGGCAACAACGGGCGACGAATTTGCCTATCTTGCACGCAACGGCGTTTCGATGCGGTTGTACAATGATGGCTCAATTTTTCACCATAAATACTGCATTATTGACGCCACAAATGCTGCCTCAAATCCGACGCTTTTGACGGGTTCGCACAATTGGTCGGCAACGGCGGAGACAAAAAATGACGAAAATTTATTGGTCATTCATGATGCAGCAATCGCCAATATTTATCTCCAAGAATTTGAAGCGCGGTGGAAAGAATCGGCGCGGGTTGACGTGAAAGAAGTGAAAATTGACGGTTTTGACGCTCTGATTTTTCCAAACCCTGCGACAAACGAAACCAATATTAAGCTAAACAATCAGGTTCAACGCGATGTAGCTATCACGCTCTTAAACGCGCTTGGACAGCCGCTCGAAACGCGGATTCTGCGCAATTTGTCGGGCGAAACGACGTTGAATTACCCCCTCAGTAATTTGCCCGCTGGCCCTTATTTTATGCGCTTCTTAGTGGATGGAAAAATGGTGACGAAGGCTTTTCAAATCGTTAGATAAAGAAATATTGCAGCTATCAGTAAAAAAAGCCGTTCCGATTGACTTCGGAACGGCTTTTTTACTGAGGGGTAGTTTTCAATGCTGCACTTCAAACTTCTTCGTTTTTATCTCTTTGCCGCACTGCATGGTCAGAATGTACGTCCCGTTTGCCCATTCGGACGTTTGAATGTTCACGCTGCCGACGGTGATGCCTTTCAGTATTTGGCGCTGTATCACTTGTCCCGATATTGTTTCGATGAATAAAGTCACGTCGGTCGGTTGGGAGAATTGATAGGTTAACGTTGTTTGGTCGTGGCTTGGGTTGGGTGAGAGCGTAAACATTTTTTTACCCAAATAAAGACTGTTTGCGGACATTCCGCCCGTGGTCTCACTCTTTTCGTCCATTTCCGCGTTTTGCGGCGCTTTATTCTTTGTCTCGTTGATGGCTAAAGCACGGGCGGCACTACTATCCGCGGACGCCACTAACTGTTGCGGACGGACGGGTGGCAATGTCGGTTTTCGGATGCCAACTACCGTCGGCAG
>JAYUKJ010000589.1:0-3380 GCA_043764555.1 Saprospiraceae bacterium | reverse complement strand
CGATGGCAGAAGGCTTGTTTTACTACACGTCGGGTTATCCTTTTTTGGTTAGCAAATTGTGTAAAATGATGGATGAAGACGTTCTGCCAACAAAAGATGTGAAAGAATGGACGCAAAATGACCTTGAATGGGCGATTCGCCAGCTTATTTTGCAGACAAATACCAATTTTGAGTCACTCATTAAAAATTTGGAAAATAATCCTGCATTATACGAATTGGTCAATAGGATGTTGGTGGAAGTCGAGGAAGAAGAGTACAGTATTCACGATCCTCTTATCAATTTAGGTTTGATGCACGGTATTTTGAGCAATAAGAACGGGATAAAGATTCACAACAGAGTTTACGAAGAATTGATATATTTTTATATGAGTTCTAAGGCTAAATCGAGGTTTTATTTGTCTGATTACAACCTAAATAAGAACTTTAAGTTGGCGAATAATGTGCTAAATATGGAATTAATTTTACAGAGATTCCAAGCTTTTATGCAAGAGCAATACAGCAAAAAAGACCGTGATTTTTTGGAACGACACGGGCGTTTGGTCTATCTCGCTTTTATGAAATCCATTTTGAACGGACACGGCTACGATTTTAAAGAAGCTCAAATCTCGGAAGAGCGCCGTTTGGACGTTGCTATCACGTATTATCAGCATAAATACGTTGCCGAACTCAAAATTTGGCGTGGACAGGCGGCTCATGAAGAAGGCTTAGACCAATTGTCCGATTATTTAGACCGTCTGAAATTGACCGAAGGTTATTTGCTTATTTTCGACCACGCGGCTGTGAAAACGTGGGATTCAGGTTGGATAACGCATAAGGATAAAAAGATTTTTATCGTCTGGATTTGAACAATAGGACCCCTCAGTATAAAGCACTAAAAAAGCCGTTTCGATGATGTCGAGACGGCTTTTTTAGTGATAACTCTCCAAAAGTTTTAAAACTTTTGGAGAGTTAGTCATATCATTCATGACTATTGAATCACAATCCGTTTGTTCAACACGCCTTTGTCCGATTCAACGGACAAAATATACGTGCCGTTTGTCAAATTAGCAATCGAAATTGCTTGCGTCGAATAACCCGCCGCGAAAGTGCGTTTTTCCGTTTTCATCATTTGACCCGTCATGTTGACCAACTTGATTTTAGCCTCAAAAGCGGCTTCGCTGTTCATTTCTAAACTCAAATTTTGCGATTGATTGAGCGGATTTGGCGACACCGTGAATTGCGTCACGCCCGCTATTTCGTTCACCGCGTTGACGGTTCCCGTTATAAAATTGCCCGTAGCTGAAACGTTGGCGCAGTTTGCGTAGGGCACAACCGACTTTACGCGCCAGTAGTAGCGCGTACCTGCGATTAAAAAACCCGGTGAATTCAACGCATTGATGTTGAAATCAGAATTGGTCACGTAGAAACTTTTTACTTGAGTCGAAAAACTCGTAAAGCGGCTTACTTCTACGGTGTAGCCAAAAGCATTTGGCACATTGTCCCAATCCAACGACACATTATTAAAAAATGCGGTTGTCGCGCCAAGAGCAGGAGAACCAAGCGTCGGCGTTGCAGCGGTCAAAGGCGGCGTTGCGGCGTTGCGCAAATAAGCGCGTCTCGGATGATTTAAAAAATTATTGCGAATCGCAGCTTTTTGTTCGCCAGAGAAATTTTTGATACAACCCAAGAAATAGCTCATCAAATTCGTCTCGTCCGTGTCGAAAGCCACGCAATCGGGGTCTTTGGCAATACCTGAATAATTGCAAGCTGGACCCGAATAACCGAGACCGAAAAGATAATCGGGTGGTGTATCGCAAAAACCGTCAGCGGCTGTCGCGCAATTCTTAGTTAGACCCGTCCGCGCTGCTTTTTCTACCTCAACAACGCGACCATTGTAACTCACGTTTACGGGCGCGCAAGGAGAAGCCGGTGTTGGTTCAAATTTCCCCCCTTCCCAACCGTAGAAAGTATGCGCTAAAGTGAACATATGTCCCGCTTCGTGGGCAATTGTTGCCGCGCTACCCGCATTGACTTCTCTGCTCGTGCAAACAATCCAATCGTTGGTGTATTCAGGGTCGGCACTTGAGGTGCGGTTAGAGTAATACGCCAAGGTAATTTCGTCGGGTCGCGAGCCATCTCCCGCGTTATTTGTAATATAAACGTTCATAGCATCCGCTTTTTTAGTGGTCGTCATCTTGTTGCTACCTGAAAAAGACTGCGGTGCATCGTAGAGTTTGTCAAAGTCAATTTCACTAAAACCTTTGATGTAAAATTGCATTTCCAAGCCATTTGTTTCGTAGAGCTTGTTCCATGCGCAAAGCATTTCAGCCACACCCGCTCGTGTGGTTGTTCTGCCCGTACCATCTGATTTGGCAGCCAAGTGAAACCAAACGGGGATGTAAGAAACGGCGCGCGAAGCCGCCACATTTGGGTAACGATTGCGCATTTCAACCATGTTTCGGAACAGGACTTCTTGCGTTTCGATGGACGTGCCGCAGCTGTGAAGTGGTTGTCCTGTCTTATTTTGAGCTGAGACACTGAGGGGGCTGAAAAACAACCCGACAAATAAAAAGAGCAATACTTTTTTCATGAACTTGGTTTACGTTGATTAATAGATTTTCAAAAAAATGATGAATGAATGTCTTAAAATTATGGATGGTTGAAGAGCAGATGGGGCGTACCAAAAGGGTACTTCGATGAAATTGCTTGTAAAGATAAAACGAGTTTTGGATTTTTGGCGTATTGACAGAAAAATTACCTAATTTGGACTATTGGTTGGTCGAAAATTTGCAAAAGAGACCCCTCAGTATAAACACCATTTTTGCTCAAAATCAAGTGAAAAACGACTTTTATACTGAGGGGTCCTATTTTCTTTCTTACTGAATGAATGACAACAACTTATTTGAACAAATTGTACACCAACAAGCTGCCCAAATACGCCATAACGCCCATGAATAAAAATTGAATAATTGGCCATTTCCACGATTTTGTTTCCCGCTTAACGACGGCGAGCGTACTCATGCATTGCATCGCAAAGACGTAAAAAATTAGTAAAGACAAGGCGGTTGCGGTCGAATACATCGGCGTGCCGTCGGGTCGCAATTCTGATTTCATGCGCTCGCTGATGCTTTTGGAATCGTCTTCTCCCGCGCTGCCGATGCTGTAAATCGTGGCCATTGTGCCAACAAAAACCTCGCGGGCGGCAAAAGAAGAGAGTAAAGCAATGCCGATTTTCCAATCAAATCCCAAGGGTTGTATGGCGGGTTCGATGGCTTTTCCGAAATAACCTGCGTAGGAAACTTCTAATTTTTTGGACGAAATAAAGTCCGATTTTTCGGTTTCAGACCAGTTTTTTTCAACTGAAATGCGGTCGGCATCGACTTGAATTTGATTAATTGCCG
>JAYUKJ010000588.1:0-3383 GCA_043764555.1 Saprospiraceae bacterium | reverse complement strand
ATTATTGGAGTGAATCATTGAATAATATTAATCAGTTTTACTTTGCGCCTGTTGTTCAGAGCAAACCTTTTATTGGTGGAACAAATCCGCCAAGTTTAAGCGAGGCATCAAATGAGAAAAATTGTTCTACTAATGGGTCTTCTGGGTTTGCTGAAGGAACATCAAATTTGACAATAAATGATTTAACAGATTTGTCAATAGAGTTTGAAGACGCAGAGACGGCTTTAAAAAATGCTAAAAATGAGTTTAACCGCGTTGTTGACGGTGGTGACAAAGCAGGATTGATTGACAAAATCAAAAATCGTTGGAATCGTGATTCCGCAGCGATGCGACAAAATCTATTGTCTCAATCGCCTAATCTCTCAGCAGAGGTTTTATTGGAAGCCGCAAAACTTGAGATATTGTCACGCAATAATCTAAAAGCACTTTTGATAGCCAATATCAATTCGTGCCGGGATAGGAAGTTTCACATCAGTTTGATGACAGAAATTCCCAATCCTTTAACAACTGCTGATATTCAACAATTGAGAAACACACCAAATGGACGTTCTCGAAAATTAGAATTAGAAATGCAGATTGGAGAACTCAGCCAAAAGAAAGAAGCCGCAAGTCGGCAGATTATCAGAGATTTACTGTCTGAGCGTTCGGTTGATATTACAAGCCTACGGAATTGGTACGACAAAACAGGTAATTTAGCAGACCAATATGCCTTGGCAGAAACCTATATCAAAGAGACAAATTCTAATCAGTCCATCGCTAAATTGAGACAATTGAGTACAACTCTGTCTAATACGGGCAGGCTTTTAACAGAACACGAGGATTACATTGAATTGTACGGCATCAAATCCACCATTCTAAAAAGCAATAGAAAATGGGAGCAACTCAACCCATCTGAGGAGAGAGCTATCCGACGTATTGCGACTAATACAAGAGGACTTTCTGCGGTACAAGCACAGAATATTCTTTGCTTGGTGTACAAAGAATGTCCTACTCTTGATATTCCGTTGTCATTTGGAAACGTGGAAGCCTTTCAAATACCGATAGTGCCAGTTACAGTTAATAGTAATGCAACGGCACCTCAAACAAGTGTTTTCGCAGCTTATCCAAATCCTGCGAGCAGCAATTTTACGGTGGAATATGATTTTGAGGGAGCCGTAAATGGAGCGGAGATTATTATTACCGATGCAATAAGCGGAAAGGCAATTGTCAGACAAAGTCTAAACCAAGTAAAAGGTCTGTACAATTGGAGTCTTTCAAATGTGCAGCAAGGCATTTACTATGTTTATGTCAAAAACGATAGTAAATTGGTTTGGCAAACAAAAGCTTTTGTTATTAAATAATACTTCATTGAGGGGTATCACAGTCTTACTGTGGTATCCCTCATTAAATTTCTGCACAACATGAAATCATTACTATGTATTTTATTTCTCATTATATTTCTTACCGAAGGGGTCGCCCAAAACAAATTCAATAGGCTGTACCGTTTTGATTCTTCGTTATACAATTCAGTACAGTTTCACACGATGAAAATCGTAAACAATGCCATATATACCGCAGGTATTGGAGTTGTCATAGACAGCACATACCTCACAAACCCTGGTATATTTACGAAATTTGATTTACAAGGAAATCTCATTTACAACAAATATCAAGGTCGTTTTCCAGTCTCAAATGAGTTTAGAGGAGATTTATTTGTAGTTTTACCTAATAATGATTTTTCATTAACTGGAAGTAATTGGGATAGTTCTTTTTCTGTGGTCATGGTGAATAAGAGTGGAGACCAAATTTTCACTAAACAACACTTTCCTTCACCAAGAAATTTTCGGTATTCGGCACCTCGCTCAATAACTCAACTAAGCGATAATCATTTTGTTTTAGCTGTCAATGAGACGCGATTAGGTAATACAAAAAGCAGTATCTTTTTTGTGGATTCCTTAGGGAATAAAAGAAGTTCATACAACTTAGAATCTACATGGGAATTTATGAATCCTCTTCAAATGTCATTGAGTAAATCAAAAAAACTAAATGTAATGACAAGAGCCATGACTGGGGATTTCCAAAATGTTAATTTCCAATACGTCACTCAATTATATGAATTAGACACCTTAGGCAACGTTCTGTGGCGTTATCAAACGCCCACAAATCGCTATATTTATGGAGATGGTTTTGTTCAATTAGCGAATAGCAACTATCTGATGTGGGGTTATGAGGAATACAGCCGACCCGATGCCGTCAATCGGTTTCGATTGTTAGATTCTGTGCGTCCTTTTTTGCGTGAAATAAAACCTAATGTTGGCGTGGTGTGGGAAAAAAACTTCAGTATGCTAATTCAACCCACTATTTTTGATTTAAAAATTTTAAAAGATTCAAGTATTGTTTTTGTCGGGCGGTATATCGATACGACAAACGTATTGTTAAAGCAAGGCTATCTTATTAAACTAAATAAAAATCGAGACAGCGTTTATAAAAGAACCTTAGTGCATCCCACTTTTTCTCACGGCATGGCTTTCTATTTTCCGGAAAAAATAGAAGAATTAGACAACGGCGATTTAGTGATAGCGGGTTACGCCCAAGACAATAAAGTAGGTTCGCCCACAAGATACACGTGGGGTTGGCTCATCCGCACCGACAGTTTAGGCTGTTCCTTAGAGCCGACCTGCCGCGTGCCGACACAAGAAGTGGAAAAGGGACCCCTCAGTATAAAAGCCTTTCCGAACCCCGCAAAGGATGTATTGACGATAGAATACACGCCCGAAAACAATGATAAAGACTTGGACATTACAGTCTCCGATGTCATGGGAAAAGTAGTGATACGTCAGTCGTTAGATGTGTTTAGAGACCCCCTCAGTATAAATGTCTCTAATTTGTCGGTTGGACTATATTTTTGTACTTTTACTGTCAAAAGCAAGGGTTCGGCGACTCAAAAAGTGGTGATTGTTAGGTAAAATTTGTTGTGAAGCGGTCAAAAAAGCATTTTATACTGAGGGGTCTGTTTGGCGTGTCCCCAAAAACAAAAAGCGAACAGTCGTTGACACGGCTATTCGCTTTTTTGTTGGATTCATTTTTAATCACTAAATAATTGTTTTTTAATTAAAAACACATTATAAAATGACTATAAGTGGAGGCGGAGGGAATCGAACCCTCGTCCGGTCAAAGCGCCACAGAGCTTTCTACAGGCTTATTGACTATTCTGATTTATTCGAGTGTTGGGGAAGTTTAGTCACCCACTCAAGTCAACACCTTAGCCTCTTTAATTTCACTTGTGGTCAAGACATCCCACTCGTTAGCTTGAATTGTTTTGGATGACGCACGCAGCGGCGCAGGTATCAAGCAACCCGCAGGAGAAGCCGTAGCCTCAAGCTGAACGTACGAAGGCTTCCTAA
>JAYUKJ010000587.1:0-11867 GCA_043764555.1 Saprospiraceae bacterium | reverse complement strand
ATAGCCAAATATTAAAAATAGTTCATTATATTAATAAGTGTAAATAATTAATTATAAGCATATTAAATATTTTGAAAAAATATTGTTCAGTAATTTGTTATAAGCATATTAAATATTTTGAAAAAATATTGTTCAGTAATTTGGTTTGGGCTTAAAAAACTTGGGCAACAACACGCAACAAGCCTCCTCGTATATCGTAATGGGCGTTGTTGGTGGTGCTTTTTTCCCGTATTTGATGGGACTAATCGCCAATAAAGACGTGGCAACAGCGTATTATTTGCCGATTATTTGCTACTTGGTTATTTTCTTATTTGCGTCTAAATTTTATAAAGTTGAAAGTTGATTGTACCCCCTCAGTATTTTTATCAAAACGCCTTATTTGAATCATCAAATAAGGCGTTTTTTAGTAAAAAAAAATCAAAGGAGACCCCTCAGTATTTTAATCAAATTGGATGATATTTTTATCTTTTAACTCATCGGCGAAGGTTTGAAAACTGCGGTCGCCTTTGTGGTTTTTGTAAACGGTTTTGAAAGCAATTTCTTTAAAAATATCGGGCGCGTGCTTTTCCTCATATTTCCCTTTGCCTTGTTTTACTTGTGCCGAATACTGTTTAAGTCGTTCTTTAGGATGAGGCTGCGTTACAGTCATCGGATTACCAACAAACTGCACTTTTAAACCATAAAATCTATTAAACGTCTCAATATCGGCCAAAATCAAAGCTTCCATTTCAGCAATCACTAAGAAGAAAATGCCTTTGCCTTCAATCGTTTTATTGACTTGACTAAACCATTTGTCACGAATCTGGACTTTTCCTTTTTCAGATAACACACCGTTCAAGTCTCTGATGAAAATGATATAATCTAATTCCTCACTTGAGAATTGTGTGTCTAATTCGCCTAAAAACATACGTTCATTGTCTAATTGACTACCTCGTAGATTTCTAAGAACAACCTTGAATTGTACATTGTCGCAAGCTAACGGACGCAGTAAATGACACAAAGCCTCCGAATCGTTGCTTGGATCTTCACCCACGACACCGATTTTTATTCTAATCGATTTCGTATTCTTCTGCTTCATATTCTTCAAGATTTGAATGTACCCAAAAATTGCTTAAATAGCCTACTTTGTCCATATACATTTGCCCTTTTCGCACTTGTTTGTCGCTTAAATGGTGCATCTGCGTCCCTTTCTCCCCATCATAACGTGTAACAGTGATGCGATCAAGTTCATGTTTTCCTAAAATATTTAGCACTTCGGGTGAATGTGTTGTAATTACAATTTGCTTTGTTTCGGATTGCTCTTTTAGAAAATCCATCAATTTGAAAAGTTGGTCGGGGTGGATGCCGAGTTCGGGTTCTTCAAGAAGAATTGTCGTGGATTTACTTACAAAAACACCGAAAAGTAGGTAGAAAATACGCTTTGTCCCATCCGATAACATATCCCAACTTAACCACTTATTCCCAATGAGAAATTGTACTTTTAAATTTTGTATTTCAAAATGTCCTTCATCAAAATTATCTTCCGAGTCATAATACTCTTCGCCTTTTGAGATTCTCGTGTCGTCAATATCAAATCTGAGACTACTGATCGGGCTATATGTTTTAATAATGTTTAAAAATGTCGGTTTTATAGATAATGCTGTTATTTTTGATTTATCATCATTAAAAGAATATTCATCAATTATATCATATATATATCCTGGTGAATGTCCGTTATCAACACTCTTACTAATGAGTTCAATAGAAAAAGAACCAGCAAAAAAGTTTTTGAAATTTTCTTCAATACCAAAATTGATTAAATGAACTGTTGTATTTTTATCATTTAACCGCCAAAACATCAAGTAAGGATCCGCATCAAATACAAGTGAGAGGTCTGGTTTACGGTCGTATATCTCTCTATTCCCAATTTTTAGATATGAGCTATCAAAAATTAACCTTCCTTCCAAATTCGACACTGATATTTCCACATCTTGTGCTTCCTTCTACTTTTTATTGGGCTGTACAGAATAGCTTAACTTAAGATTTCTATCATCTGCAAAATAATCAATCACGCCCGTAGTTCTAATCGTATGATTATCAACTTGTAGATGAAATGCTTTATCCAAAAACTCCAAAAAATTCGTTTTCCCACTCCTCGCTGGCAGTAGGTCTTAATGCTTACCCCCGCTGGCTCGGCATCTTAGCTCGCGAGCATTTTCAACGCGATGCGTACTATAAATGGCGTCTTTGACGCGCGAAAACTGTTTATAAATAATTGATAATCAATTATTTATAAACAGTTTTCGCGCCCAACGGCGACATTAAGCATCAAAAAACTCAAAAATACTGAGGGGTCCCCTTTCGGCTATTTTTCACACTTTAAAAACGAATAAGATGAAAAAATATGTAATGAGTTTGGCACTGAGCTTGGTCGTTTTAGCGACTTTGGCAGCGCAAAAAAAAGACACCGTTGTTTTGTCTGTCTATAACAACAACCAACGGTTTATGCTCTATCCGATGCCCTTCGGAAAGAACAAACCTGACAAAAACTTCACCGCCGACATGGTCTTGTCCTTGGACACCGTTCACAGGCTCGAAGTCGCCACAAAACGGGATTCTTCGGGCAAATTCCCGAAACTGTGGGTCACGACGCGGCAATGCGGCAAGCTGCCCACGAACGTCAAAGACAAAGTAGCTTTGTTGGAACTCAACGCCGCTTGCGACATCAGCACGCAGGTTTTGAACGCTCAAAATGCGGGCGCACTCGCCGTCGTCGTCATTCACACCACAAACAGCACCGACAGCGTGATTCTGCCCAAACTCACGGGACAACAACGGTACGTAGATGCCAATAAAGTAAAAATCCCGTGTTTCACCGTCCGCAACGTCATTGGCGATAAACTGAAAGGAATGTTGCCGTCCTTAGTCGGTATTCGTCGCCCCGACAGCATCGGCGTCATTCAAGCTTTAACGCAGCAAACGCCGCCCGCCGCATCGACCGACAAACAAGCAAGCGCAACGTCCGTCAAAGCCGCCGCCGCCAATCAAACATCGGACGGAAACATCGACGGAAACATCGAGGAGAATAGAACCGCCGACTCGCCCACTTTCAAAGGCATTGGTTGGGACATGGCCCCGAATCCCGCAAATAATGACGTGACATTAAACTACAATTTCAAAGAGCCGAACGCGTTAAAAATTGATATTTTCAACGAAATCGGTCAATTAGTCACCAATTATCAACTCCCCGACGCCCAAACGGGAAAATTAACCATCAACGTCGCCGCATTTCAGGACGGCGAATACAATGTCCGCCTCATCAGCGGAAAATTTATGGAAGTAAAACGATTGATTGTGGTGCATTGATGGAAACATAAATCGAAAAAGAAGTCCCCTCAGTATAAACGCCGCCAAACGCCTTGAAAACCCCGTTTTCAAGGCGTTTTTATGTACTAAAAAACATATTCGACTAAACTAAATATTAATGTGGTTGAAAAGATGCCATAAATCGAAAAGAAAGCGTTTGTTTTATGTCGTTAAGTAAACATACAACGCAACAATAAATCAAATCAGTCAACAACTAAAAAATATAAAAAATGAAATCAGCAGAAAGAGCAAAACAAAACAGTCTTCTTGATTTGGTCGCTTTGGCCACCCGATTTCCTGAAAAGACGGCGAGAGTACCCATTTTTGAGCGGCTTATCCAAAATATTGCCGCCACAATTGCGCCACTTCCCATCATTGACAGTCAAGCCCAACAATCGACAAAGGGTATTACCTTAGAAAAAAAAGCCACGCAAGCCGAACTCAAAATCACCGTTGTTCGGTTGTGCAACGTCATCGTGGGTCACGCTTTCGCCGACAAAAATGTGGCGCTCGAGTCCGACCTTAAAGTCCTCAGAACAAAGTTTAACACTTCCGCACAGGATGATTTTGCCGCCGTCTGCACGCCCGTTGTGGACGAGACGCGCAAACTCTCGGCGCATTGGTTAGATATTGGCATCACCGAAATGGATTTGCAGGACGTTGAAACAAAAATCAGCCGATTCACGGAACAAGCGCCTAAAAGTAAAATGCTCCAAACCGACAAAAAAAGGCGGTCAAAAAAAGAGCGGTTATCCTCGAAAGCGTATATACCAAAAAACAAATTACCGACGTTGCGGCGGCGTACATCGGCATGGATGATGAGTTTTACGCCGACATTTTGGACGCCTTGGGCATCAAAAAACGCGCAACCGCCGCCACCCAAGTTAAAGTCACGTTCAAATCAGCCGTCACGCAAGCGCCGATTATGCATCAAAGTGCGCGCATCGCGGGAACGGATGTGACCTTGAAGAGCGACAAAAAAGGGGAGATTGTTTTCAAATTCTCCAAAGGCGGTTTGCACACCATCGAAGTGCCGTTGCCAAACGGTGAATTTAGAACGATTGAGGTGGAGGTCAAAAACCGTCGGACAACGCGGCTGGAGATTTTTATCTAAGGTTTTATTGCGGGTGTTGCGCAGTGTGTACAAATTGACGGGTGAAACTTTCCAAAAATATTCAGAGAACCTTTTGAAATTAGAGCCGCAACGCGTTGAACCGTTGCGGCTTTATTTTTTTTACAAAAAAAGACGTTCATCTAAAAAAAAGGGGACCCCTCAGTATAAAGCCGTTTTTGTGCTAAATTCGGCTTTATAAAAATCTAAAATCTTCCAAATATATGAAAAATCTAATTATTGTTTCCGCGTTTTTGTTTTTATCGAATGCGTTATCAGCGCAAAATCGCTTCGCGGGCGGCGTCTTTGCGGGCGTGAACTTTGCTCAAATTGACGGTGATTTTCAGCAAGGTTATCGGAAAACGATGCCTGCGTGCGGTATTCGGGCGGCGATGATTTTGACCAAGAATTTTGATATTGGCACCGAACTTATTTACAACGGCAAAGGGGCGACGCCGAGCGCAACCGATAAATCAAGCATGAATCCCAACTTCTACATGACGATGCATTATGCCGAAGCCGCGCTGATGGCGAACATCCACTTTGAGCCGACAGAAATGGGTTATAATCGAAAAACGTTTCAAATTGGGGTGTCTTACGGACGTTTATTGAGTTCAACGAACGAGATTTCAAAGTTCACCAAGGTTGATACAGTCCAAAGCAATTTGTTTTTGCAAGAGAATATAAAAAACGCCGATGTGAGCCTAATTGTTGGTTTCGCCTACCGATTCACGCCCAAAATTGGACTTGCGCTGCGCCATACGTATTCTTTGACACCTTTTTTTGAAAAAGAAGTGCCGCTTACAATACGCCCAAATCAGAAAGACTATTTCATCGGGCGTTCGTATTTTATTTCGGCTCATGTGTTTTACGATATATGGACGCCTGAATTGCGGCGCGCTAAAAAGACGCGCAAGAAGTCCTCACGATAAGGAAAAACGCGGGTATAACAAATTGTCTTTTTAAGCGACAACTTTCCAAAAGTTGCAACTTTTGGAAAGTTATTACCCGATGAAAAGGTAAATTTGTTATGCACTCGGAAAAACGCGGGTGTTTTAGATTTGATAATTTTTGAAAAATTGTTAAATCCTCAAATTTTCTACTGAATCGCGTGAGCGGTCAACCGACATTTCACGCGCAAAATTTGCCGAACTTCCTCCGTCGAAACGGTGTAAGGCTTGAAAAAAACGTTGTCCGACAGTAAATTAAAACCGCGCAATTGCTGCCCTTCTTTCACTTGCTGCACGCGCTTTGCGACGACAACATCCGTCACAATGACGTAAATCTGATTGTCTCTAATCGGTTCGCCGCGCTCTAAGGCTTCGCAAACGACCGTATCGCCGTTTGTAATCGTCGGCTCCATCGAATTGCCGCTAATCTCAAACGCCAACAGATTGCCCTCCATATTTGGCAACGAAAAACGCGGAAAATCGGCAATATACTGAGGGGTGTCCAAAGCCGTCGCGTAACCCGCAAGCGCGCGGTCTGGTACGAGCGTAATGTTTTGCCGACCCGCTTGCGAACGTTGCGAATCGGCGCGCGTCGCCACACCGCCGATAAACATATCTTCGGAAATGCCAAAAAGAAAATCCGCACGGAGGTTGAACAAATCAATCAGCTTACCCATTTGCTCGACCGTGATGTTGCGTTCGCCTTTCAGAACCGAATTAATGACGTGGTTGTAAGTGCCTAATTTGGCGGCAATGTCCGATTTTCCACGAATGAGGCTTGATTTTTCTAATTCTGCATAAATTTTTCGGAAGCGTTGGTTGACAATATTCTCAGTGAATTCGCCCATGATTTTTTATTGTTTTAGAATTGTAAATAGATACATGACTATGTTTGTAAGTAATTGATAATCAAAATAAAGGACTCCTCAGTATGCGGCGTATTTTCAGGCTTTAAATTAAACTTTTTGTTTATTCTAAATTAAAATTAAGGACTAAACGGATAGGCTATACAATATAGAATTTTAAAAAAAATTGAAAAATAATGTACAAACAATTTGTTTTATTTAAAACAATAATCGTAGATTTGTTTTAAATTTAAGACTAATCAAACAAAGCAACACAAAAATATAACATAAAAGTATAAAATCGCTTTAAAAACAAACGATAAGATGAAAGAATTTGATGCACCACAACAGAATGGTAAAAACAACACAATGCGCGTTGTTGCCAAAAAAGGTCAAACGATGGACGTTGCCCGCCACGAGTTTTCGCAAGACGCAGCGAGCGTGTCCTTTAGCAGTTTGACGGAAAAAATCCAACACATACTGAGGGGTCTGCACGTTTGGCAAGCCACGTTTCAGCACCAACTTGACCGTTGGACTTTCGGCGCGTTCACGCGTTTCGGTGGTATGGTATTTGTAAAAGTATTTATATTGGGAATAATTATGTTTGGAATTTTGCACGAACCTATTGCATCTATTGAGAAAACGGTTACTTTTGCAGGAGGAGAGGAAGCGTCGAAAGAGAAAACGCAACAGGGCAAACAGAAGCAACGAGGAAACAACACTACGGCAGCACTTGGCAGCGGCGTCTCATTTGACCTGTCACCAGCGGCGCCTGAAGACCTAAAAGCGCCTGATGTCAAAGCGTATATTGACAATTACTCCCGTGCTTCCATCGCCGAAATGGACAAATTCGGCATTCCAGCGAGTATCACAATGGCGCAAGCCATCATTGAAAGCCGCTCGGGAACCAGCATTTTGGCGGTCAAAAACAACAATCATTTTGGTATAAAATGCTTTTCAAAGTCGTGTCCAAATGGGCATTGCAGCAATCATACCGACGACCACCACAAAGATTTTTTTAGAATTTATACCGCTAAAGAAGGTTCGTGGCGTGCGCACAGTGAGTTTTTGGCCCATCAAGCACGTTACAAAGGCTTGATGCAATACGGAAAGAATTACAAACTATGGGCGTTGAAATTGCGTGAATTTGGTTATGCAACCGACCCAACTTATGATAAAAAATTGATAGGTATTATTGAAAAGTATGAACTCTATAAGCTGGACGATTTGTAAGAAATAGAAACAGGGAAAAGGTATAAAATTCGACTTTGCAAACGATTGATAATCAATTTATTGCACCATAGAATTTGACATCTGGAATTTGGCTTCTTCTTAGAAATCGCAAACAATCTAATTTAAAACCATATTCCCCCTACACGGCAGTAAAAAAAACAAACGTGCTATGTCAAAGTTCTTATTGACAGGAGTCTTACTCGTCTTATTGGCCAGTTTTCTCCACTACAGTCCAGCGTCATCGAATACGGATGACAAAAAAACACCGCGCAGTGAAATCGTTTTGTTCCACATCAGCGAACAAGTGCGCCTCGCCCGTCTCGACCGACACATGACCACCAAAGAACTGGCCACTAAGGTCGGTTTAACAAAGTTTGACGTCGAAAAAATCGAGGCTGGAAAAGCTGTTCCAACGCGTGAACTTTTGTTCAAAATCGAACAAGCCTTGAACACATCGCTCACGATAGACAGTTATTGAGGTCTTTTTAAAATCGCTTACAATCCCGCATTATTTTACAGTCATAATTGCCGTGTTGACGGTCAATTGTGCTTTATTTTAGTGCATTCCATACAAAGTTTTCTCATAGTTTGTTTTTTCTACGAACCACCATTTTTCATTTGAAGATGGTGGTTTTCGTTTTTTTACTTTTTAAAGATTGCTCACATTTTGAAAAGCGACTCGTAGCCAAAACCGCCCGTAACGGAATTTAATGGTTGCGTCATTCGGTTCATGCACGCATCCCACGTGTAGGTGTAGCGTCTTTTGCGGTGGTCATTGATTTGTTGTTCAAAAGAGAAACGGTTGTAAAAACGAAATAACTTATTGACAGTCAATATCTTACCCGATTTAAACATTTTTTTGGCACTGCTTGAAAAGTCACCCGTCGTCAAAGGCATCATGCCAATATGATTCGGTCGCAAGGCGTAAGAAATGAGTGGCGTTGTGGCTTCGTAATTAAAATGCCACGCATTATCCAATTTTTTTTGAACAAAAGCACCCGCATTGAGTGACGTATTGACTTGATAACCAAACAAATTGTTGCTTGGTAAATTGTAGATTCTCGAATCAAACGTGAACGACAACGACCCGCCGACGTAACGGTTCCACCCCTCAGTATCGTAGCTTCCCACGCGTTTATAGACGCCAAAAGATGCCTGAATCACGTTTACATCCGCACTCGACAGCTGCCGTTCTGGTTTCGGGCGCGCTTTGGGCGATAAACCAGGAACGGACATCGTGTAGGAAAACGCCAAACGCGTCGCAACATCGCGCCCAATGCGGTCGTAACCAACCGAAAAAGTGGGTGTCAAACCGCGATAAATTTGCGGAGAATGCGCGACATCGCGCACCTTGGTTATCGGCAAACTGAGTCCGAGGAAAAAATACGTATCACCACGAGCCGTAAGCGGTTCTTGCGCAGCGGATATGGTAGAAAAAAATGAGATAATGCAAGCGATTTGCAGAGATTTCATGCGTAAAATTGACGTTTAAAATAGATAAAATAATTTTTTAATAAGCCGCTGTCACCTCGGTTTCGGCATGCATAGATACGTATTCGCAGAAATATTTCTAAAAAAAAGAAGGTCTTGAACCCGAAAATGCTCAAAATACTGAGGGGTCCTATTTTTCTAAAAAAAATTAAATTTTTATAACCCGCGTAAAATGATTAATAATGTTTGGCAAAGTGAAACTTTTTACGTAAAACACCTTAAAATAGATATAGAAAGTTTCTTTTCTAAACAAAGTAAAAGTACCTTCGTGTAAGTTTAACACATCGATTTTTTTCATCAAAATAGAAATAGTCAAATCATGTCTGAAATAATGGAAGCACCACTAACACCAGCCGCATTGACGGTTACCGACCAAAAGAATACTAAAATTGTGGCAACGGTCGGTCCCGCTTGTAATCAATTCAATCAATTGCTCGCGTTAGCCGAAGCAGGCGTCAACGTTTTTCGCCTCAACTTCTCGCACGGAAAGCACGAAGACCACCAAAAAGTGGTGGAACATATCACAACTATTAACGAAAAATACGGACTGCATTTGAGCATTCTGGCGGACTTGCAAGGTCCGAAATTGCGCGTCGGTTTGATGGAAAACGACGGTATTGAAGTCAAAACGGGTCAAATTTTGACTTTTGTCAACGAAGAATGCGTTGGTAATAAGGACAGAATCTATATGTCGTATAAAGATTTTGCTAAAGACGTTAAAATAGGTGAAAAAATCCTACTTGACGACGGCAAACTCGTCTTGGAAGTGGTCGAGTCGGATAGTGTTTCGACCGTCAAACTCCGCGTTATATATGGTGGAATGTTGAAATCGAAGAAAGGCGTGAATTTACCCGACACGATTACGTCGTTGCCATGTTTGACGCCGAAAGATTTGGTTGACCTTGAATTCGTTTTGACGCAACCCGTCAACTGGATTGCTTTGTCCTTCGTTCGTCGGGCGGAAGATATTCGCGACCTCAAGCAACGCATCAAAGCGGCAAATCACCCCGCGCTCGTTTGCGCAAAAATTGAGAAACCCGAAGCAATTGAAAACCTCGATGAAATTATCAAAGAAACGAACGCCGTTATGGTGGCACGCGGTGATTTAGGTGTGGAGTTTCCGTTGGAAAAGTTGCCGATTATTCAAAAAACAATCATCGAAAAGTGCATTCAGCGCGCGCGCCCCGTTATTGTGGCAACGCAAATGATGGAAAGTATGATTGAAGCACCGTCGCCCACGCGGGCGGAAGTGCTGGATGTGGCAAATGCCGTGTTAGACGGTGCGGACGCTGTGATGTTGAGTGCAGAAACGGCGGCGGGCAAATACCCTGTCGAAACCGTGCAATCCATGACGCGCATTATTCGCGAAATCGAGAGCTTGCCCGCGCGTTTTAAGCGTCCAGAACCGAACGAGCGCGCGACGACTTTTATGAGCGACGTGATTTGTTTGAACGCGGCGAAAGTGGCAGAAGAACTCCGCGCAAAAGCGATTATTGGCTTCACTTCGTCGGGTTACACGGCGTTTAAGGTGTCAAGTTATCGCCCGCGTTGCGAGATTTTCATCTTTTCGGGACGTCCTGATATGTTGGCAACTTTGAATTTGGTGTGGGGCGTGAAGTGTTTTTATTACGATAAATACACGTCGACCGATGAAACCGTGAACGACACAATTGCCATTTTGAAAGAAGCGGGCCGCATAAAAGAAGGTGAAATCATCGTCAATACGGGGTCAATGCCGTTGCACCGTCGTTTGCGGACGAATATGTTGAAGGTGACAACCGTGGAATAAATTCCAAGGATTCCAAATTTCAAGGATTCCAAATTCCAAGGATTCCAAATTCCAAGGATTCCAAATTCCAAGGATTCTAAATTCTAAGGATTCCAAATTCCAAACATATACAATTTGAAATTTGAAATTTGAAATTTAGAATTTGGAATTTAGAATTTGGAATTTGGAATTTGGAATTTGAAATTTGGAATTTGGAATTTGGAATAAAAAAAAGCGCCTTTCAAAGTTTTGGCTTTGAAAGGCGCTCTTTTTTGAAAAATACTGAGGGGTCCTAAAATTGATTTTTTTTAAAGTGCAATGGCTATCGACACCACAAAACGCGATGGTGCTTTGCTAAATTCGTAGGCTTTGCCGCCAATTGACAGCTGACTGCCGAATTTTGTTGTGTTGCCTTCGTAGCGGATGTCAACGCCGACTCTGCCCGCGTCGAAACCCATGCCCAATTGACAGCCCCAAGTCGCGGTCTGAAATTTTTCCTCAAAACCAGCCGTGTTGACCAAATCCGATGAGCCGCCGATGCGAATGTGGGCAACTGGACCCGCGTTGATGCGGAATGAGCCGAGTTTTGTACCTATCATCAACGGAATATCCAAATTTTGGAAACTTTCGCTTTTAACAGAATCGGCAAGGTTGTTCAGTTTACCCAATTTGTATTCAACTTTGCTTGAATTGAACAAAATTTCGGGTTGAATGTAGAAACCTGCGATTTTCAAGCGTCCCCAAATACCGAAATGATAGCCGTAGTTGGCATCGTTAACTTTTAATTTTAGGGAATCCGCGCCTCTTTTGAAACGGATAGAATCAATGTCACCTGGCTTGACATCGGGCGTGCTGATGCCGCCGCGGATGCCGTATTTGAAGGTTTGAGCATTGGTCGTCGCCACTTGTACGGCGGAAAAACATAGAAGAATGAGCAATAATTTTTTCATTAGTCGGATTTTTTTAAACGTAAAATTCTAATTTTTTCTTTGATAAAATTGGCAAAATTTGTCCTTTAACGCCGCACTTTGCCAAGATATGATTTTCAAAGGCGGCAAAAGTACAGTTTTAACGGAAACTTAACCGTTTGGCGTTTTTATTTTTAGCTTTGTGCGTCCTTAAAA
>JAYUKJ010000586.1:0-11903 GCA_043764555.1 Saprospiraceae bacterium | reverse complement strand
TCACCATTTTGGCACCCGTTGCGTAGCTGTATGCCTCACCGATGCGGGCGTACAAAAGGCGCATAAAATCATAAATTTCCGTAATTGTCCCCACCGTCGAGCGCGGATTGCGTCCGACGGTCTTTTGTTCAATCGAAATAACGGGCGACAAACCCGTGATTTGTTCCACATCGGGGCGTTCCATCGAGCCAATGAATTGCCGTGCGTAGCTCGAAAAAGTTTCCATATACCGCCGTTGTCCTTCGGCATAAATCGTATCAAACGCCAACGACGATTTGCCGCTACCGCTAATGCCCGTCATCACAACCAATTGATAACGCGGTATTTTTACATCAACATTTTTTAAGTTATGAACTTTTGCGCCAATCACTTCAATGAATTCCTGCCCGTATGAAGTTTGAGTTTCCAAGTTTGAAGTCGCTGTATCCGTCTTCAAAGTCCCAATTTCCAACTTTAAACTATTTACTTTCTTAGCCATTTTTTGTTTTTTTTCGTTCTCAATTTTACGATTTGCAAAGGTAGATAAAAACGTTTTGTTTTAAAATTTTTCTTTAAAAATGAAAAAACGGTTCACTTTGTTGCGCAGTGAGCCGTTTTTCTTGAAAATGCCACGGAGTTAATCCTAAGTGGTTGGACAAAATTATTGGATACAAATCTTGGCGCCAGTTTCAAACGCGGATAAGGTTGTAACTAATTTAAAATCACTATTTTATAAAAAAAAAGGACCCCTCAGTATAAATGCCATTTTTACTCATTTTTGAATAAAAATAGCGTTTACACTGAGACGTCTTTTTGTATCGAAAAAAAAAATTGAAAGCAGCACAACTTTGTGAAAATTTGAAACTTGACAAAATATATGATTATCAAAACGCCAGCTTCGTAATCCTAAATTCCACGCGCCGATTCAGATGCCGACTTTCTTCATTGGTATTCGCATTAATTGGTTTTGATGCGCCATAACCGACCGTCAAAATGCGTTTGGGATGTACTTTATGGGCGATTAAGTATTTTTTCACTTCGGCCGCACGGTCTTCGGAGAGTTTGACGAGCGTTTCGGACGTACCATAATTGTCGGTATGTCCTTCGATGGTGATGGATATTTCACGAAAACGCTGCATAATTTCGACTAAATAATCCAATTCTGAAAAAGATTCTTGTAGAATAACGGGTGTTGATTTCTTAAAATAAATCGGATTTATCGTAATTGTCCCGCCGACCGCCACCGAATCCACGTATAAAGTCACCTCTTTAGGTTTATCAAAAAACTGATTTTTTTCAAAATTAAACACCAATTCGTGGTTGATAAAACCGATTTTATGCCCCGTCATGCGAAGTTTTTGCCCTTGTTTTACTTTTATCAAAAAATAGCCTTCCACGGTTTCCAGATATTTATCGAAATAAGGACTCGAAGCATCGCCGTACAAAACGCGTCCGTCAACGACTTTTCCCGTCGATGTATTCACAATTTTTCCGCGGATATACAATTCCTGCTTCACCTCGGGCGCAATTTTTACGCGGAAAATATCGTGCGTCCCGTCGCGTTTTGAAGAGAAATAGAGATGCCCCGTTGATGCATTAAAATAGGGTTGACTTTCGTCGCCTACCGTATTGATGGGTTCGACGAAACGCCGCGGTTTCGACCAATTCTCCCAGTTTTCGTCAAGCCGACTGATGAAAAACAAGTCAAGACCGCCAACCGACATCGACCGATTGGAAGCAAAATATAGTTCTTTGCCATCAGCCGACAAATAAGGTGTGACTTCTCGATACGGCGAATTGACGGAAGAACCCAAGCTTTTAGGCTTAGACCACCGATTATTGGCAATTTTGAAGGAGATAAAAAGGTCGTTTTCGGAAGAACCCGTGAACTGCGGCAATGATAAAATCAAGACATTGCCGTCATTGCTCATCGTCAAACTAATCGACGAAGACGTAATATCATAATCTTCAATATCAATCGGTTCGGGATAGCTCCACGTACCGTCGGCGAGCAGGCGAACGAGGCTGAAACCCTTGTTCATGCCGCCGTCTTTGGGAAATTGATTGACCACAATAAACGCGTTGCCTTCGGGCGTAAGCGAGCAAACGCTATTCGGAAGCGCGTTGTTGAGTGGCGTAGGCGGATGAACCAAATGGTCAAATTCGCGTTCTCTGCTTTCAGCATACCAAATATCTTGGTTGAAATCAGACCTTTCGGGGTTGCCTAAAATCTGTCGGCCCGCAATTTCTGAGTAAATCGCACGTAGATTTGCCAAATAATCGCGGTAGAGATAGTCTTCGGACACGTCTTTGCCGTCAATCCAAATCGTTTTGTTGAAATCGCCACTACCAACGCGCGTGAAAAATACCGTGCCGCCGTCATGCGTGACAATCGGCGTAACTTCATCAAATTCGGCTGTATTGATGCTTTCTGGCAGTTTTTCAACAACGTAAGGTTGAGCCGTAAGTGAACTATAAAAAGCTAATAATAGGCTGATAATGGTTATAAAAAGAGACTTCATGCGTGCGTTTTTTAATTTTAGAAGCGTAAAAGTAGGTCGGTTTTTTCATTCAGATTTACATTTTTTTGTATGTCGGAAAAACAGTGCCAAATTAAAGCAAACAAATGACGGGCGACGGTGTCCGTCTAATTTTTTAGGACCCCTCAGTATAAGCCGTATTTTTTGGCACAATTTGATGGGTTTACGGACAAAAAAAAGATTTTTCAAGGCTAAAATAAATATTTCACATTGAAAATAGAAACCACGCAAGCAACCGTTTTTCCTTTGAAAAATGCCACTGATTTCAAGCAAAAAGCGTTGATTTGGGCAGAAAAACACGCCAAAATTGTTTGTTGTCTCGACAACAACGGCTACACAGAGGGGTTGATTCCCAGCGATTTTGAGTGTCTTTTGGCGATTGGTGCAGCAGGCGAAATATTTAATACAACCGATAAAACGAGTTTTCTACGGCTTCAAGCCTTTCACGCGGAAAGAAAAAATTGGCTGTTTGGTTTCCTTGCTTATGATTTGAAAAACGACATTGAAGCACTCGACTCCACGCATTTTGACGGTTTAAATTTTCCCGATATGCACTTTTTTGAACCGCAAATTTTGTTGAAAATCTCGGCAAAAAGTGTGGAATTTATGAAAAATACTGAGGGGTCCTCCAATTTTGAAATTTTTCAAAAAATGGGAAATCAAACACTTATAACATCACAACCGCTTAATCTTAGCGTAGAAAACCGTTTTACAAAAGTTGATTATTTGGCAACCGTTGAGCGCATCAAACAGCACATTCAGCGCGGCGATATTTTTGAAATGAATTTTTGCCAAGAATTTTTTGTCGAAGATGCCCACATCAACCCTGCGGCACTTTTCAATGAATTGAATCATTTGGGTCAAGCCCCTTTCTCGGCTTTTTACAAACTGCAAGACCATTATATAATGTGTGCATCGCCCGAACGTTTTTTGAAAAAGACGGGACTAAAATTGGTCTCACAGCCGATAAAAGGCACGTCGAAACGCGGAAATACTGAGGGGTCCGATTGGGACCTAAAAAATGCTCTGCGTACCGACCCTAAAAATCGGTCGGAAAATGTGATGATTGTCGATTTGGTCCGCAACGATTTGGGCAAAATTAGCGAAACGGGAACGGTGGCGGTCACAGAACTTTTTGGCATTTATTCTTTTCCAACGGTGCATCAAATGATTTCGACGGTTGAAAGTCAACTGAGAGCCGACTTGCCTTTTGCGGAAGCCCTGCGCCAAACTTTTCCGATGGGCAGCATGACGGGTGCGCCAAAAGTGCGGGCAATGCAACTGATTGAGCAGTACGAACGCACGCGCCGCGGCGTGTATTCGGGCGCAATCGGCTACATTACGCCCGACGGCGACTTCGATTTCAACGTCGTTATTCGCAGTATTCTCTACAATTCGACGCAAAAATACGCGTCTTTTCAAGTTGGCGGTGCCATTATTGCGGACTCGGATGCCGAAAAAGAATACGCTGAGTGCCAAGTAAAAGCGGCAAATCTGTTCCGCGTTTTGACGGGTAAAACAGACATTGTGACGTGTTAGAATGCGCAGAAAAACGTTTAATTTTAACACAATAATTGGAAATGTTTTATAATACAAATTGTTCGATAAAACATTTTGTACATTAGATTTTTTTTTGCATTTAAAAAAATATTATTTATAAATGCTTTAGCGTGTAGTTGTCAATAGTTAAAAGAGAATAATATAAAATTAAATTATTTAAAGTTTTAATCTGATGCTATATTGACCGTTTTCTTGACGAACTCAACCGTATGCCTTGAAAAAAAAACACAAATTTGAAAAAATAATGTACAAAAAATTTGTCATAATGAATACAAACACCATACATTTACGCGTCGAATAAAAATTGAATGCTTTGAAACTGGCACGAATTTTTAATATGATATTCCGAAGACGCGAAAAAATCGGGCATCAATTTTTTAGAATTTGACTTACGACAGTATTAGAATTCATTTTTAATTGTTTTTGCCCAAAATATTGATTGATATTAAACAATAGTTTTTTATAAACGACTACACATATTTATTAAAATTCTTTCATTAATTTTTTAAAAAAAACATAGATATGAGAAAGGGAAAAAGCGAGACAATCGTCTTAAAGAAAGGAAAGCGAGACATCGAATTGGACTACGCAGAACTCCGCAAAGCAGTTTTGGTTTTACGCGCTGTAAACCACAAATTGCGTCAGCAAATTATTGAGTTGCTCGAAGAAAACGAGAAAATGACCGTTACTGATTTGTACATCAAACTACGTTTGGAGCAATCAGTGGCTTCTCAACACCTCGCTATCTTGCGCCGTGCAGGCGTTGTGGCTACGGAACGTCAAGGCAAGTTTATCTACTACGGCGTTGACAAAGAACGTATCAATCACATCAGCCGCTTAGTTGAAGAGTTGACAGAAAATACAGGTAACTAATTTTTTCTACATGAAATATTATTGCTTGTAAAGGCAAAAATGCCGTGAATCGCTGATTTACGGCATTTTTTGTTTTTATATCTACCTTTTTGAGGGTATTTTTGAGTATAAATTTGGAAAAAAAAGATATATTTTTGCATCTTTGTGTTGTTAATAAAATTCTAATTTTTTTTCAATCTAAAACAAAAAACTCAACCTATGGCAACTGGTACTCTTCAAGTAGATAATGACCAACTTCAACTGTCCACGGACATTTTGAGGGCCTTGGCGCACCCGTTGCGGATGAAGATTCTCGAGTTCATTGACAAGAACAAAACGATTAATGTTAACAAAATCTACAACACATTGAAACTCGAGCAGTCCATCACTTCTCAGCATCTCAAAGTATTGCGCGTCTCAGGTTTGGTTCACACGCATCGGGAAGGAAAATTCATCCATTACACGATTGACTATCCAAGATTAGTCATTGCCATGAAAGCAATTGACCAATTTGTTGATTTTCAACGCCGCCATTAGCCCCATTATAATCTCAATTTCCCCCTTCGAGCATACATATATTCAACAAAAAAAAGCCGATTCCACGCGTGGAAATCGGCTTTTTTAATTTCAAATTCCAAGAATTCCAAATTCCAAGAATTCCAAATTCCAAGAATTCCAGATTTCAAATTTGGAATCCTTGGAATCCTTGGAATCCTTGGAATCCTTGGAATCCTTGGAATCCTTGGAATCCTTGGAATCCTTGGAATTTTTATTTTGGCACCGTGTTTAAGATGGCTAAAAACACCAAAGTCATTTTCATCGGCAAAGATACTGAGGGGTCCAATTCATCTTCAATCAGCCAATCGCGCGGGTCGCGTTGCCGCTCGGTATAAATCAAAAATCGACCGCGCCGACTGTCTTCAACCGTCCACTGCTCGCCATTTTGATAATCGGTACACGTGAATTCCAATGAAAAATCGTTGTTCGTCACGCGCCATTGCCGTTTGTCACCCGTAAAAATGGTTTCCGCCCCAATTATTTTGTTCTCGCCGCGCGTTTCCCAACGGTCCAAATCGCGCGACCATTTTGTCTTGATTGTCCCCGTTTTTTCGCCAAGTCGGTAGTTCCAATTCGTCCAATTATCGGGCTGTTGCCACGTCATCTGAAGGTTGCCTTTGTCGGATTCGAGACTGTCGGCAAAGATATCCCAATCGACAAAAGCATCGTTGAAACGCGCTGAAATACCCGTTAACGTTTGGCTATATGTACGTTCTGCGTTTAGAATAAAACAAAAAAACAAGAATAGATACTTCATTTCCAATTATTTATGTATTAAAATAAAAAGAGCGCAAAGAACACGTCGTTTTATCTTAAAAATAAAACTCAATGTTCTTTGCGCTCTTTTTATGAAAACTGAATTTCCTTAAAACGGCAAATCATCCGTATCGGCTGCCTTCAAAGGCTCATCCGAAAGGGTCGGAAAACTATCGCTCATGACGGGCGGTGCCGACATTTTTGGCGCCGCTTTTTGAGCAGGCGGCGGTGCGGAAGTTGTGCCATTGCCACCACCTTCGCCCGTGCCTTGCTCGATGCGCCAACACGTCAAATTTGTGAAATACTTGCCTTGCCATTCGCGTCCGCGTAACTCGAAATGTACTTTGATTTCTTCGCCCTCGTTGTAGCTGTCAAGCAGTCCACAACGTTCTTGGGTTAATTGGAATTTAATAAATTCGGGATACGCACCGCTTACAATTTCAATGACGAATTCACGGGCTTGGAATTTATCGCTTTTCGATTCCGTAGGATATTTTCGGAGCAACTTGCCGACTATTTCAAAAGACATACGCTATTGTATTAAAAAAATTAAGAATTAAATTTCGAGCGTCAAAAGTATAATAAAACGCCTTGTTTTTTCGCTTTCTACTCCTAAACTTTCCAAAAGTTTTTAACTTTTTGGAAAGTGGACACCGTTGATTTATTGCCCGACGGCTTGATTCAAATCGCCCGCTTTAAAATTTCCTTTGGGCGATAAAATTTGCCAACGCGATAATTTATCGTCTGTTTGGAAGTTAAAACCCGTGATTGTCTCGCTTGCCCGCGTGATTTTCGTAAATTTTGTCGATTTGATGATGTTTGTTGCCTCATCCCAAACGAGTTCCGACGTTTCCAATTTCCCATCCGTTTTGCTTTCCCAAACCACGCTGTCGCGCACAATCACTTGGCGTTTGCGCTCGTCTCGAATGGCGTATTTTCCGCGCAAAACGCCCATTTCTAACTGATTTTCATCGTAGAAATAGGTGATTGTGCCGTCGGGAAAAACCTGTTTTGGGTCGTTCCGCTCGGTGTAAGAGAGCATCGTCGGACCCGTAACGCGCACCTTGACTTTGGCAGAATCGGAGTAGATAATTTCGACTTCCTTACCGCGGTCAACGCCAACTTGGTCGCGGTTAACGGTGACGAATTCGGGTGTTTCGCTTTTGCAAGCTATGAAAAAAGTAAGCGTCGCGATGATGAATAATTGTTTCAATGTATTGATTATCAATTTTTTATGTTGGAAAATGATTAGACACTAATGTCCTATTTTGAGCAAAGGTAGAAGTTGTTTCGAGAAACGCTTCTAAATTCTTCTCAGAAAACATTGAAGCAATGCTAAACGTTTTGGCACCATTAAAACGCGGTTTGCGTTTTAACAATGATTCAGATATTTTTTGGGAAACCGCCAAATGGAGGCGTCAACAGCTTTTTTTTTGCCAAAATACTGAGGGGTCCCTTTTTTTAAAAAAAGAAGCCTTTATCCATTGCGCGGTGCGATATGGCATCTTTCCAAAAGTTGAAAACTTTTGAAAAGGTGTGCCAATGAAGGACAGCATCTTGATATTTTTTTAAAACAAATTTTAAAAAATAGCCAACTATTGCGCCGACCATCAAAAAACGCGTAATTTTGCTCTGTCAAATTTTTAAGGAGACGCACTATTCAACTAACAGCTTATGAACAAACGCACGCTATTCTTAC
The DNA here is from genome assembly GCA_043764555.1 of Saprospiraceae bacterium. Lineage (GTDB taxonomy): Bacteria > Bacteroidota > Bacteroidia > Chitinophagales > Saprospiraceae > JAAFJT01. Next base: position 3,959 of record JAYUKJ010000586.1, on the reverse strand, counting down.
TATTAATCGGTCTGTTTCTAAGCAGAAACACGTCCGCCCAAACCCATAAATCACCACTCGACGCCTTCACAAGCCCCGAATTGGCGCGCCTTGATTTTGAAAAGAAACTGCGCGGCAACGACGGCGAAAAGGTGTATGCCAACGTCGGATTGGCGCATTACTGGCTATCGGCGGACAGCTTACGGCTTGCCTTTCGCTGCGCGGACACGGCGGTGAAAATGTTTCCTGAACTCAATGAAAAACGGCAGAGCCAACTCATCGAACGGCACATCACGCTCAATTCGAGCCGAACGCTCGTGACCGACATCATCAAAATGGCTTACGAAAAAGCCAAATCGGAGGGTGATTTCACGGCTTGGGACGAATTTCTGCGCAACTACCCAAAACCTAATTTTGGAGCCGTTGGCAAGCTCTATACTGAGGGGTCCAAAAATCGGAACGAGCAACTCTGTTTTCGCTTAAAAAAAATGCCGTTGGAAGAACTCCAAACGACGCTCGCCGTTTACGAAAGCGACCTTCGCCGCCAAGCGCCCGACTGTTTCAAATCGGCGTCGGCGCGCCAATTAGCCTTGACGTTCAAAGACAAATCATGGGAGGGTTTGGATGCTTTTTTCAAAAAAAATCCAAAACACCCCCTCAGTAAAGACACGCTTAGAAAGACTTTTATTGCCGTTATGTCGAGTCGAAATGCGCGTCAAATGTTTGATTTTGCGAAGCGCAATCCTGAAAGTAACTACGCTCAAATCGCGTCGGACAGCGGTTTTTATTACATTTTTCCCGAATTGATAAAACGGGGAAAACTGGAAGAATTGATACGTTTTCATCAACAATTCGCTTTGTCGTCTTTCGATTTGGAACTTGACGCTTTTTTTGCGCGTGAAATTACCGAAAAAACCACCATTTTACCCTTCCGTCGTGAAACCCTCGGCGAATTCAGTTTGAAGAATTTGCCCAAAACTGCCGCCGCTTTGTACGCTTATTATCGCAACTACGGCACGGTTTGGGGCATCGACCAATTCACGGAACAACACAGCGACATCCCTTTCGACAAGGCGATTATCGACGCCGACCGCACGCTGTTTAAGCTCGCCGACAACCGCGACCGAACCTCTGAATTTATTCAAAAAGCAGCACCAACGCACGCCGCTTTTCGCGCTTTGCAACGCTTGATTTACCTCGATATAAAAAATAAAAAATGGCCATCAGCTGCGGCGATTGTTCGGCAATACGCACCGTTTTTTCCCGCCGATGATAAGCGTATTAGAACGCTAATTGACGTTTTGGAACGCCCCCTCAGTAATGTGACCGCCGAGAAGCTCTCGCCAAATGTCAACAGTTTTTCGGCAGAATATTGCCCCGTCATTTCGGCGGACAACCGAACGCTTTATTTTTGTCGCCGAACGAGCCAAGAAGATGTCTATGTGACGCACCGCGGACCCGACGGCAACTGGCTGCCCGCCGAGATTTGCCGTGGCTTGGATTCGCCTAACAATGAAGCGCCGATGACTTTGAGCGCCGATGGCAATGAGCTTTTGTTGTTCAAAGAAGGGCAATTGTTGTTTACTGAAAAAACCGCCGAAGGCACGTGGACAAACGGGCGCGACATCTCGCCGAACATCAACGCTGCGAAGTGGCAAGCCGAATCGTCTTTCAGTTCCGACGGCAAAGTTTTGGTCTTTGAAAGCCGCCGCCGTGAGGATGTTTTAGGTTTGAAAGAATCGGGTTTTTCGTTTGATGATTATCGAAATGAGAACATTGACATCTTTATTTCCTTCAAAACGGGTGAAAATACGTGGTCTAAAGCCCTGAATATGGGCAAAATCATCAACACACCTTTCCGCGAACGCTCACCGTTTTTGCATCCCGACACGCGCACGCTCTATTTTTGCAGCGAAGGGCGCGGTGGATTGGGCGACATGGACTTGTTCAAAACCACGCGTCTCGACTCGACTTGGCTCAATTGGTCGGAACCGATTCACGTCGGCAAAGAACTCAATACGGTTGGCGAAGATTGGGGGTATAAAATCAGCACGAACGGCCGTTACGCCTATTATTCGTCGAATCAAGACATTTGGATGGCAACGCCGCTGCCCGAGATTGCGCGCCCTTTGCCGACAAAAGTGATTGCGGGCATCATGACAGGCATGGACAACAAACCCGTCATTGGCACGCGTATTATTATACGTGATAAAATTAAAGGCGACACCATTACGATTCTCAAACCCGACCCGCGAACGGGGGAATACGCCGTTGTGATCCCCGCCGACCGCGAGTACGAAGCAATTGTTGTCAATCCGCAAAGCAATTATTTGCCCGTAACGGTTGACCTCACGACAACGACTTCGGCATCGGGTGATATGGAGCGAAAAGATGATATTAAGCTGTTTAAAAAAGACGATGTGACGGGTTCTGGCTTGAATTTCACGTTCAAAAACCTGAATTTCGACTTTTCAAAAGCCGTCATTAAGCCTGTATCCTTTAGTGAACTCGACCGCTGGGGAGAGATTTTGAAGCAATATAAATTCAAAGCCACTATCGAAGGACACACCGACAAGGTGGGCGACGACGCGGGCAATTTGGCGCTGTCGCAACGTCGGGCCGACGCGGCGCGCAATTATTTGATTGATAGAGGCTGTGCGCCCGAGGACATTACGGCAATTGGTTACGGCGAAAAACAACCGATTTCCGATAACGCAACCGACGAAGGACGCGCACTGAATAGGCGCGTCGTGATTCAGATTCGACAGGAAAATAAGGAGTGAAAAATGAAAAATGGAGAGTGAAAAATAGATTACCCACTTTTCACTTTTCACTTTTCACTTAAATAAAGACCCCTCAGTATAGGCGTGATTTTTTTGTCTTCAAGGTGTTTAAAGGATAATAAAATGATAAACTAACACAGCAATTTCCGCTTTGGGATTTTACGGGCGAATAAATGTCGTCCGCAATTGATAAAAGACATCGAAATTGCCTCTTTAAAGCAACGATTTGGCGGTAAAATCAATAGCGGGCGAATTCATTCGCCCGTCCTAAAAGCCAAAGTGGAAATTGCTGAAACTAACAGATTTTAGATTACAATTAATTGATTATCAATTATTTGCAGATTTTAATTTTTAATTTTTAGTTCCTAAATCAGAATAGGCTGCCCTTTTGGGGACAGCCTATTTTCGTTTTAATATGTCTGAAAAAACTTAAACCAAAAGACGAATCGGGTCTTCCAATTTAGCTTTCAATTCTTGCAAAAAGACGGCACCCGTTGCGCCATCCACCACGCGGTGGTCGCAAGACAACGTGATTTTCATGACGTTGCCGACGACGATTTCGCCATTTTTGACGACTGGTTTTTGCATAATCGAGCCAACGGCCAAGATGCAAGAGTCGGGCGCATTGATGATGGCCGTAAATTCTTCGATGTCGAACATCCCCAAATTTGAAATCGTAAACGTGCTGCCTTGCATTTCGGGCAATTGCAATTTTCCCTCTTTCGCTTTGCCCGCAAGTGTGCGCACTTCACCGCTAATTTGTCCCAACGACTTCATATCCGCGTTGCGAATGACGGGGACGAACAAACTCGTACCGACCGCAACGGCCACACCGATGTTAACGTGGTTGTTTTGACGAATAAAATCGGTCATCCACGACGAATTAATCGCAGGATGATTCCGCAGCGTCACGGCAACGGCCTTGACCACGATGTCGTTGAAGGATAATTTGACGGGCGCGGCAACGGCGTTGAGCTGCGTCCGCAATTCCATCGCTTTGTCCATGTTGATTTCCATCGTCAGATAGAAATGTGGCGCGGTGAAAAGGCTTTCGCTCAAGCGTTTAGCAATCACTTTCCGCATACTTGTAAGCGGTTGGTCGGTGTAATCTTCGCCGCCAAAAGGGCTAGATACTGAGGGGGCCGCTCTCGCAGCGGGTGCGGCAGAAACGACGGGTGCAACAATCGGTGCGGAAAC
>JAYUKJ010000585.1:0-11907 GCA_043764555.1 Saprospiraceae bacterium | reverse complement strand
GGGCGTTCGGTGCAAAAACCTTGACAAAGGGACCCCTCAGTATAAATGTCTTTTTTAGATGTAGCGAATATTTGCTAACAAAATTTAAAATTCATCGGCTTGCGCTGTCCGTTTGTCTAAAATACAATTTTTGCACCCCCTCAGTATTTACGGTTTTTGTTGCGACTTTCCCCCCGCAGGGCAATACATTTTCAAAAACCGCGAATACAAATTTACCAAATGCGCCGTTGTTCCTTCCCCTTCGTAAATGCCGTGCGTTCGGTTTGGATAAGCCATGTATTGAAATTGTTTATTATGCTTAACCAATTCATTTACAAGGCGTTCTGCGTTTTGAAAATGCACATTATCGTCACCCGTTCCGTGAATATAGAGCAAATTGCCTTGCAAATTTTTAGCATACGTTATCGGCGAACCCGCGACAAAATCGGCTTTGTTTTCTTGCGGCAAACCCATGTACCGCTCTTGATAAATATTGTCGTAACACAATTGATCGGCAACCGCTGCGATGGCAATGCCCGTTTTATAAATCTCGGGATGTTGGAACAATAGGTTCAAAGTTGCCGAGCCGCCGCCGCTCCAACCCCACACCGCAACGCGAGACGTGTCGATGAAAGACCATTGTTTGAACAACGCTTTTGCCCCCATTGCTTGGTCTCGGATGTTGACCAAACCGATTTTTCGATAAATATCTTTGCGCCAATCGCGCCCTTTCGGTGCGGGCGTTCCACGACCATCTAAGGAGACGTAGATATAACCATCAGCGCTCATATCTCCGTTGTATAAATAATTTTGGGAGATGCCAAATTCATTCGTCACCGTCGTTCCAGCGGGTTCCGTATAAACGTGAAAAACAATCGGATAACGTAAAGTTGAGTCAAAATCGGCGGGTTTTACGACCCAACCGTCCATTTTCACGCCGTCTTCGGTTGTAATTTGGAAAAATTCGGTTGTTTTCTCACTCGGCGGCAATTCCTCCATTTGGATTTTAATCCCCGTTTTTTCGTCGAATGTGGTGTGTTTTGGCATCGACAACCACTCTTCTAATTCAAGCGTTTCGGTGTTTGAAAACGTGTGGCGCGCCCATTTTCCGTTCGGTGAAAACGTGTATTTATGCGTGCCTTTTTGATTTATCGGCGACAAACGCTCGGCATTTCCTTTGCCATCCAAAGACGTTTTGTACAAATATCTTTCGGTCGCGTTGTCGGGCGAAGCCATGAAATAAAGGGTATTTGACGGCACGTCGATGAGGCATTCCGACATGACATCATAATTGCCCTTCGTCAAAAGCGTTTCCCGTTTTCCATCTTTCGACACCTTATAGTAGTGTCGCCAACCGTCTTTTTCGGACAGCCAAATGAAGGCAGTTCCGTCGTTTGTCCACGTCCATCTATCGTAGGCATCTTCCGAAGATTTGAAATTGCTTTTGGTGTCAATCCAAGCGGTGGCGGTTTCTTCGAAAATGACCTTTGCGGCGCCATTTTCCGCGTTTGCGAGCCAAATTTTGCTGTTATTTTGCTTGCGATTAAGTTGTTGGAGAATAATTTCGTCCGAATTATTTGCCCAATTCATCGACGTTAAATAGTGTTGATTAGGCGCACCTTCAATGTTCAACCATTGTGTTTTATTCGCAGAAATAACTGGAGGAGTAACAATTAAATCCGCGTTAGATTGTTCTGCAGTTGCCCCAGTCGCTCCATTTAACTTTGAATCTTTAATTTTTAATTCACCAAAGGGCCCCTCAGTATTTTGCCCATTTTCGACCGAAATCACGCCAATTCGCGCCGCCGAAGGCGCTTCACCGACCTTAGGATACTCCACAGGAACCGTGAAAGGATAGATGGAATCGGTGTTGTTTATCATCAAAAAATACTTAACCGCCGACGCGTCAATTTGCCAATACGCAATCTTTTTGCTGTCGGGACTCCAGCGAAAACCGTCGCGGCAATCGAGTTCTTCTTCATACGCCCAATCAAACGTGCCGTTGATAATTTTATCGGTTCCGTCGGTCGTCAATTGCTCAATTTTGCCATCGACGAGCGACTCCACATAGAGGTTGTGGCGACTCACATAGGCGACTTTTTTTCCGTCTGGAGAAAATTTTGCAAACATCAAGGAAGATTCGGGAAAACCTTTGCCCAATTGACGTAACTGCTTGGTTATCAAGTCCAAAACCCAATAATCGCCACGGGTATCGTAGCGCCAAACGCGTTTTGAGTTGACAAAAAACAACAATTTGTTGTTGTCTTCCGATGCTTTTAGCCACAGAATCCGCAGCACTTTTTGCTTGCCGGGCGGTACCAAAAGGCTTGAATCGGCGATGGTTTTGGACTTGAAATCGGGCAGCGTATATTCGACAATTTTCTTGTTTTCAAACTGCCAATAAGCGTTTCCGTCCTTGCGCCACGTCGTGATTTGTCCAAAAATGGCAGCCGTAATGAGTAATAAAAGAGAGGTAGTGAATAGTTTCTTCATCAAAGTAATTATAAATTCGTATTAAAAAAATAAAATATGAATAGTGGGTAAATATTAAACATTTCGGAATTATTGGCTTTATGTCGCAAATTTGAAATCTTCCAAATTTCCGAAGGGAATGTATGTTTATAGAAAATAGTCAAAGCATTTGTCCTTAATCCCGAAGGGATTTTATGTAAAAAGCGACTAAAATAACATATAATCCCTTCGGGATTGAATAAAATGAGCGTTTGTTGTTCTATAAACATAAATTCCCTTCGGGAATGTGAGATAAATTAGATGTGCGACATAAAACCGATAATTCCGAAACATTTTACACAACATGGACCGAAGATTAGACCGATGCAACTGACTTTTACTGATTTTTGTAAAACGTTCAAAAAAATCAGTGTAAATCAGTCCAATCAGTCCAATCAGCCCAATCTGTGGTCCGCGTCGTGTCGCATTTAAAAAGCACTCAAAGCCTGATTTAAGTCTTCAATCAACCAATCAGCGTCTTCCAAACCGATGTAAAATCGCGCAAAATTGAACGGCAACGGCGGATTTCCTTTGCCTTCAATGCCGTACAAAGATACTGTTGGAAAAACCAAAGATTCGTGTCCGCCCCAACTTACGGCAAAAGTAAACCGTCGCAAGGCGTAAAAAAACGCTTCCGCTTCCGCAATTGTCGCCGCCGTCGTTTCAATTGAAAACAAGCCACCATTTCCCAACATCTGTTTTTTTGCTATGTGTAACTGCGGGTTATCAGCGGCGAAGGGATAATAAACGCATTTTATTTTAGGATGATTTTGCAAAAAAGCGACGATTTTCTTCGCCGATTCGTCCGTCCGATGCATCCGCAATTCTAAAGTCCGCAGGCCACGAATCATCAAATTGGCATCGTGCGGACTGATTATGGCGCCCAAAGTCATGTATTCAGTCGCAAAGATTCGTTCAATCATCTTTTTTTTAGCGCAAATCACGCCCGCCACGACGTCCGAATGCCCGTTCAAATATTTAGTCGCCGAATGCACCACAACGTCAATGCCGTGTTCAATCGGTCGCTGAAAAATGGGCGAACAATGGGAGTTGTCAATTATCGAAATCACGTTGTTTTGTTGACAAATTTGCGCACAAGCCGCCAAATCCTGCATTTTAAACGTCAATGAATTTGGACTTTCGAGGTACAAAACGCGGGTATTGGGCAGTATTGCCGCTTCGATTTCTGCCAAATTTCGACCATCGACGAAGGTCGTTTCGACGCCAAAACGCGGTAAAAAACGCGTCAACAAAACGGTCGTCCACGAGTACGGCGATTGCACGCACACGATGTGGTCGCCCGCTTTGACGTTCGCAATCACGGCTGCCGCGATAGCCGCCGAGCCGCTTGCCATGACGAGGGCGTCTTCGGACCGTTCGAGTGCCGCCACTTTTTGGCGTAAAATTTTCACAGTTGGGTTATTTCCACGCGTATAAATGTGGTTTTCCAACTCGTTTGTCATCATTTTTCGGAAAACATCCAAGTCCTTAAACACAAAATTGGAGGACTGAATAACGGGTGGCGAGACGGCATTGTAATAATTTTCGCGGTCTTCGGCAAGGTGAAATAGAATATCAGAAAGGTGCATTTCTTTGAATTGCGCATTAAAAATTAAACGTAAAAATCGAGCAGCAAACCTATAAAATAATTTCGTCTATTTATAATTTTAGGACCCCTCAGTATATCACCCTATTTCATCGAAAAACGAACGCGTTTGATTGCCCATAATCCATTGTTTATCGGAAAATTGTTTTTTAATAAATTTAAAATGAACATATAATTGTTTAGCTCATAGTCAATTAAAAACGCGCTTAAAATTGACGAAAATAATTTTTCAGACCGTACAAAACCACAAAAAATGCACGAAGATACATTATCCGTTATCGGCATTTGTGCCAAATGGTTAGAAGGCGAAGAAGTCAAAAATCATATTTTTTTATTCGGCAAAACCGTGTTTTTTTGGGGCAGAATTGGCAAAATCATGCAATTATTGGCATCTTTTGTCATATTTGCCGAAATAATCGGCCCCGCGAGATTGCGTATGCTGGCCTGTGCTTTACGCAGTCGCTACAACTTAATTAAAGCCCTTGTGGACGTGAAAATAGCCATTAAAAACTCGCTCGATTTTTTAATGCTGCGCGACATCGAAGAAGGCAATCAGCGAGCGCGGCTCTTCTATTTTTTCATGTTTATCGGCACTGGTTTAATTGTTTATTGGCTGTTTGTTTATGAAAAAATATTTAAAATTGATTTCGGATTTATTAGCCATCCATTGCCATTTATACTGTTTATTGCGGCGTTTTTTATCCTGTTGCGCGTCATATTGGCATTAATCCCGTTGGTATTTACGGCTTTCATCTATTGTTTTGGTTTAATAATGGCTTACTTAATTTTAAAACCCGTCGCTTATGTTTTAGACCGCGAATACATTGATATTAAAATAAAAGTCGTGAGTTTTTTCGTCCTATTATTGGGTTCTTTTTTCGATTTATTGTCCGCTTAAAAAGTGTTCAAATTAAAATTTGCAAAATTGTGGCCCCCTCAGTATATTGCGCTAAATTCACCCATTATTACGAACCGTTTACCCATTGATGCTAACCGAATACCCCGCATAAATGACCGTTTTCTAACTATCAATAACCAGTAAAATATATTATTTTAAATCACATTTTCATTAAATAAAAGAAGGATAAAATGAGTATTCAAATGATTCTCCTTGGTATCGTTGCCCTTGCCGCTTTAGGCTCGTTCGTCACGGTTCAACAAGGCACACTCGCCGTTATTACGATGTTCGGCAAATACCAACGGATGTTGCGGCCGGGACTGAACTTCAAAATTCCGTTTGTGGAGCAAGTTTTCAGAACAATTTCGACGCAAAACCGCTCGGTCGAAATTGAGTTTCAGGCCATTACGCAAGACCAAGCGAATGTGCATTTTAAGGCGTTGATTTTGTATTCCGTCATGGACGACTCGGAAGAAACGGTCAAAAAAGCGGCGTTCAAATTCGTGAGCGAAGCCAATTTTATGCAGACGCTCATTCGCTCGGTTGAAGGCTCGGTGCGGGGTTACGTGGCGACGCGCAAACAGTCCGAAATTCTGAGTTTACGCCGTGAAATCACGCACGATGTGAAGGAACAACTTGACCACGTCTTGGACGATTGGGGCTATCACCTCATCGATTTACAGCTCAATGACATCGGTTTTGACGAAGAAATCACGCGTTCGATGGCAAAAGTAGTGGCATCAAGCAATTTGAAAGCCGCCGCCGAAAACGAAGGTCAAGCCTTGTTGATTACGAAAACTAAAGCCGCTGAAGCCGACGGTAATGCCATCAAAATTGCCGCCGAAGCCGAAAGAACAGCCGCTCAAATGCGCGGTCAAGGCGTCGCCTTGTTCCGTCAAGAAGTCGCAAAAGGTATGGCCGAAGCCGCTAAAGAAATGGAAGATGCCAAGCTCGATTCTTCGATTTTGATGTTCGCCATGTGGACCGAATCCATCAAAAACTTCGCGCAAGAAGGCAAAGGCAACGTGATTTTCCTCGACGGTTCCACAGAAGGGATGCAAAAAACGATGAAAGAAATGATGGCGATTCAGCAATTGAATAGCAGATAAATGCCGTTTGACTTCTAATAAAAAGCCTTGAAAACACGTCGTTTTCAAGGCTTTCTTGGTTTTATACTGAGGGGTCTTTAAAATTATCTGACCTATGATTTAAAATCCAAAATATTCATCGTCGCGTCGCAAAAATCGTAGTCATGTTCCGCATTTGACGCCACAACGACGAGCCGAGAAGACCCCTCAGTATATTGATGCATCAGCGACCGATACCAGTCAACACCTTGCACATCGAGGTTCGTGGTCGGTTCGTCGAGCAACAAAATCGGGCTGTCGGAACAAATCGCAAGAGCGAGTTTCAGGCGTTGCCTCATACCCGAAGAGAAGTAACGAATTTCTTTATCCTTCGATTTTTGAAAACCCAAAATTTCGACTAAATCGTTGATTTCCATTGATTTACTGAGGGGATGAAATTTTATATGAAAATCAATCGCTTCCAATAACGTGAATTCTTCAATGACTTCAATGTACGGTGCGGCGTAACTCACGTGGCGATAAATGGCATCGGCATCGAGCGTTTTGCCTTCGAATTGAACGCGCATTGTGCCTTCCGAAGGCGTTAAATGTCCGCTCAAAATCTTCATCAACGTGGATTTCCCAACGCCGTTTGGTCCAAGAATCGCGTAGCGGCGACCTTGCTCGAAAGTGGTCGATATGTTTCTAAAAATCCATTCGTAACGAAAACGTTTGCCGATTGTGTCAAGCTGAATCATGCGTTTTATGTTTCAAAAAAACCCTTCAAAGTTGCTATCACTTTGAAGGGTTTTTAGTTTTATTTTTTGTCTGAAAATTGATTTTTGTTTCGTTTTTTACGTGTTTCTGCGAATAAATTCGCAGTTAGGGGTGCGAATGAATGCGCAAATACATATATAAATAAATGTTATTTTAGCCTTTGATTGACCTAAAACCTTTGATTAACCCACGCGTTGAGGCATCAATAAAAGCCAATATTTGTTGCCGTTCAACGGTGTTGGGTACGTCAGCTATAATTTCATCGATGGCTTTTGTTAAATTCCCGCCTTTTACGAACAGAATGCGGTAAATATCTCTAATCGTTTCTATTTGTTCTTGCGTAAATCCGCGCCGCAGCAAACCCACGCGATTGACACCCGCATACGCAATCGGATTGCGCGCCGCGAGAACAAACGGCGGTACGTCTTTTGGCACTAATGAACCGCCACCAATGAAGGAATCCTGCCCAATTTTGACGAATTGATGCACCGCAACCATACCACCGAGTCGGGCAAAATCGCCAATTTCGATGTGTCCCGCCAGCGTCACATTGTTCGCCAAAACCACATTATTGCCCACGATGCAGTCATGCGCCACGTGCGCATAAGCCATAATGAGGCAGTTGCGCCCGATGACGGTTTTCCAACTCGCCGTTGTGCCAATGTTCAAGGTCGCATACTCGCGAACAATCGTGTTGTCGCCAATAATAAGTTGCGTTTTTTCCCCTTTATATTTCAAATCTTGCGGCGTCGAGCCAACAATTGCGCCCTGAAAAATTTTGCAATTGCGCCCCATTCTCACGCCATCCATGATGCTAACGTGCGGTGCAATCCAACAATCGTCCCCGATTTCGACATCGGCGGCAATCGTCGTAAAAGGACCAATAATGACATTTTCGCCGATTTTTGCATCGGGATGTACAACGCTTAGTTGGTGAATCTTCATCTTTCTTTAAAGTTTGACGTTTAAAGTTTGACGTTTGAAGGCAGACAGTCTCGCCTTCAAACGTCAAATTTTAAACGTCAAACTGTTTTAATTCCGTTTTTGAATAAGTGCCGTCAATTCTGCTTCCGACACAACTTTTGAACCTACATAACACGTTCCTTGCATATGAACGATACCGCGCCGAATGGGATCCATTAATTCCATTTTGAATATCAATGTATCACCTGGTAAGACTCTATCTCTGAATTTACAATTATCAATTTTCAAAAAATACGTATCCCAAACCTCATCATCGGGCGTGTTGGCCAAAGCTAAAATGCCCCCCGTTTGCGCCATCGCTTCCACTTGCAAAACACCGGGAAAAGTCGGATTATTGGGAAAATGTCCTTCAAAAAACCACTCATTCATCGTCACTTGCTTCATCGCAACTATCCGACTTGGCGACAATTCCAAAACTTGGTCAACAAAAAGAAACGGAAACCGATGCGGCAACTTTTTCATGATTTGATTGACGTCCATAACGGGTTTTACTGAGGAGTCATATTTTGGCACGCTGCGCAATTTCGTTTGCTCAATAATATGGCGTTTCAAGACCTTCGCAAACGCCACATTAGCGGCGTGACCAGGCTTGGTTGCCACAATTTTAGCCTTCAAAAACCGACCGACCAAGGCCAAATCGCCAATGACATCCAAGAGTTTATGGCGCGCAGGTTCGTTTTGAAAACGCAATTGAGTGATGTTCAAAATGCCTTCGCGCTCAATTTTAAGCGTGGGTTTTCCCAGTTTTTCCGCCAAAATGCCCACTTCTTCATCAGACATAGCGCGGTTCGCAATGACAACAGCATTGTCTAAATCGCCCCCTTTTATCAAACCTTGATTGAGTAAAAATTCTAATTCGTGTAGGAAAACGAACGTCCGCGCGGGCGCAATTTCAGTTTTATACTGAGGGGTCCCTTCAAGCGTCGCAAACTGCGGTCCAAGCACGGGCGAGTTGAAATCAATCAGCGTCGTCACCGTGTATTCGTCCGATGGCAGTGCCAAAAATTCTGCACCCGTCGCCTCATCTTTGAACGAAATAGGTTCACGCAACTCAAAAACATCGCGGTCGGCCGCCAATTCGACGATGCCCGCCGCCTCAATTGCCGCCACAAACGGCGCCGCCGAGCCGTCCATAATCGGCACTTCGCCGCCGTCAACGTCTATCAAAACGTTGTCGATACCCATGCCTACGAGCGCGCTCAAAAGGTGTTCGACGGTACTCACTTGCGCTTCTCCGTCTTTCAGAATAGTGCCGCGATTGGTTGCAAAAACCTTAGAAACATCCGCCAAAACGGTCGGTTGACCGTCAATATCGGTGCGTCGGAAGCGAAAACCGTGATTTTCAGACGCGGGATGCAACGTCAAAGTAACGAGTTGTCCCGTGTGTAAACCCACACCTTTAACGGTCGTTGCTTCTCTGATGGTGCATTGTTTTATCATAACTTATTGCTTTTGTTGGTCGTTCTTTTATTATTGAACGGTATGGGCGTAAAACCTCTTGATTGAAATAGGGTTTGATTTTAAGGTCAAAGATAGAAATTTTGCTTTGACTTGACTAATTTGAGTAAGGATTTTAAAAATCCCTTCCACAATCAGAATTTAAGAAAACTTTAAACTTCACAAAAAATTAATAATTAATTAAAACACAGATAATGTTACTACCTTTGCGTCGCTTAAATTTCAACTTTACATTCATTATAACTAATATCAAATATCAGCAATGCAGCTATTACATATTTTCGGACAAGGACAGAATACGCAACAATTCATGATTTTTGTCGTCATTTTCATGGTTTGTTGGAATCTTGAAAACATTTACGGCGTGACTAAAGACTACAAAAAATGGGGTCACGACTTCACAAACGCCCTGTTCGTCATTCCTGGCGCAACTTTACAACTCCTTCTTGGCTACGTTTTCGTCAAAGTTTTGGTCTATGAAAACGACAATGGCATCGGAATGTTACCCAAATTAGGACTTGACAGCGCAAAAGAACAAATAATTGCGTCATTTATCTTTTTAGACTTGACGTATTACATCTATCATTATTTGATGCACAAAGTAAAGCTCGTTTGGCCGTTCCACGCCGTGCATCACAGCGACACGGTCTTAAACGTAAGTACCTCTTTGCGCGAGCATCCAGTCGAAACGTGCATCCGTTTGGGACATTATATGCTATCGGCTTGGTTCCTCGGCACCGCTTTTTGGATTATGACATTGCACCAATTCGTTCAGATTATCAGCAAAATCATTATTCATTCTAATTTCAGATTGCCTGATAAATTGGATAAATACCTATCGTATTTTATCATTACGCCCAATATGCACCACGTGCATCACCACTATCAGGAGCCTTACACGGACAGCAATTATGGTGATTTGTTCAGCATTTGGGACCGAATGTTCGGTACTTTCACGTATTTAAGCCGTCAAGATGTCGTTTTTGGTTTGGATAAAACCAACGACCGCGCCTTGAAATTTAAAGATTTAATTACGTTGCCCGTCAAGGATAAAACGAATCTGAATAATTAAAGAGATATTCAGATATTAATTACTCAATTGAACAGCCTTAAATCCCGCGCAGCTTGTAAAAACTGCGCGGGATTTTTTTATTAAAAGAATTTTTAGGACGCCTCAGTATTTTCCAGAAATTTGCACTTTTTATCACATCAAAAAGAGAATCTGTTAACCAATTTTTCTGCTAAATAAACCGATAGATAAGTAAAAACAACCGCTCCGAAAATATCGTAGGAATAGTGAATATGTTGCACCATTACCAAAATGCCAATTCCAATCGTTGCCGATAAAAAGACCCAATTAAAACGCGTATTTTTAAGGATTAAATACGGAATAAAGACCGATGCAAAATGTCCCGAAAAGAATAAATCACGCTTCACAAACGTCTGGTAAATACCCAATTTTTCGATAAAAGGGTCGCTCAAGGGAATCAATAATTCTGGCTCATTCAGAGGGACTAAAGTGATGCACAAAGCGCGAATGTAATACATAAATCCGAAGCTAAAAATGAAGATTAAAAGCAATTTAGGGTCTTGTATAAAATAATAAAAACCGAAAACGATGGCACCATAAAGCAGTAAAAACACGTAAGGAGACACGTCAATTGCGGGTAAATACGTCATAAATGGGTCGAAAGGAACAAAACCGTCGCGGGTTTCAAAAGTCGGAACGTACTGAATTGTGAGTTGCAAAGAACTTAAAAACAAAGCAAGTCCAATAAAAAATAGAACGAAAAAAGTGCGCTTACTTCCGATGCTTTTCCAAGCTTTCATAGACAAATAGGTTGGTTATTTAATGATAAAATGAAGCGCAAATGTAACTTTAATTTGGTTAATCTTGACCTAAAATCAATTCGTTTAATGAATTAATTAGGCTTGAAAAACCTATTTATTTGCCCAAAAATGCCGCTTATACTGAGGGGTCTCTTTTCAAAAATCACGCATTTAATTTCTTAATTAAAATGACAAAACCACTTAATAACAATCCAAAAAATCGTTTTTTAACGGTTGGTTTTTGGTTCAAAACCGTTTTAGTTCTGTGCATTATTGCCTTGATTTATCAATTTGTAAAACAAGGCAGTATCGAAATTCCGCAATTAATTAATCGGCTCAAAACGGCTAATAAAAACTGGTTATTGTCGGGCATTTTATTGTCGTTTTTATTCGTCTTTTTGCAAGGCGAAATGTACTATTGGTCGTTCCGAAGCGTACACGAAAAGATACCGCGTTGGTTGGCGATTAAATTATATTTGAAGCGCAATTTCGCAAGCGTTTTTCTGCCCGTCGGCTCCATCAGTTCATTGGCAACATTTAGTCAATCCGTTGAAAACGAAGGTATTACAAAGTTAAAAATGAACATTGCGTCCCTTATTTACCTTCTTTCAGGTGTTGTGACGCTTTGGGCAATTGCGCTTCCCGTTCTCTTTTTCACGGCAAAATCGCAGCACATTGACACGGTTGCTTACGTGAGTTTGCTCGTTTTGACGGTCATGTTGATTGCCTTAATTGTCTTTGTTTCTAACTTAAAAAAACGCGGAAAAAGCTATCAATTATTTGCAAAATATTTGCCT
>JAYUKJ010000584.1:0-3413 GCA_043764555.1 Saprospiraceae bacterium | reverse complement strand
TTGATGGCAGTTCTGCCGTTCTATCTTCTCGCGTGGCAACCCTAACTTTAGCGTCTAACCCATGCGGTACTGCAATTGCGGCGTCTCGATTGAACGCGGGAAATAGTGGTACTTTCAATCCTGAATGGGATAATCTTACGCCAAATACGTCTTATATTCTTTGTATTTCAACGACTATGCCTGCCGCTATCGCAGGAACAACCCTCAATTATCGTCAAAGTTGCGTGGATGCTTATCATTATGCACCACCACCATCTGCTTTGTATCCCGCTTGTATCGCTGCACCGCGTTGGTGGTACAAAGCAAATACAGGATTAAGCACTTCGACAAATGGTGCAGCAGTAAGTTTTTGGAATGACCAAAGCCCCAATGCTTACAACGTCGCCCAAACGCTTGCAGCACGTCCAACCTACAATGCAAATGGTATCAATTTCAATCCGTCTTTAAGTTTCAATGGCGCACAGAATCTATTCAAAGCGGCAACAACAGGCTTATCGGGCGGCAATAAAACCGTTTTGTCCATTGCTATTGCCAATACATTGCCTGCGGGAACGGTCGGTATCATTGGTTCGGGCGGTACGTTGAATGAAGTACAATACGGTTATCAAGCTGGCAAGTTGAATGTCTATGAAAATGTTGGTAACAACGCTTTGGCAACCACTGCGAATACAATAAACACGGTACTATTGTCAACTGCCATTGAAAGTGCCAATACAACGACTTTCTTCAATAATGGTACGGCTAACGGTTCAGCAACAACCAATTCAAGTCCTGCGACAAACCGTTTAACCATCGGTTCGCACAACGTCAATGGGGGTGATAAAAACTATTTCAATGGGCAAATTGCCGAAGTGGTTTTCTACGACCGCGTATTGACCGCCACGGAACGCGCCCATGCAGAGTCTTATCTCGCCATTAAATACGGCGTGACTTTGGGACATGATTATACCAATTCTCTCGGCACGATTTTATATCCAATCGCGGCGTTTGCCAATAGAATTACCATCATTGGGCGTGAAGATTGTCAGAATTTGAATCAAAAACAGTCAAAAAGCGTCAGTGCGGGCAATTGGACAATGGGTTTAAAAACCATCACCACGACTAACGCATTTAATCTCAATACGTTTTCTACTAATAATACTTTCCTCGCCCTCGGCGATGACAATGGGGCAATGGCTGCCGCAACGCTTGCCGTAGGTGGTGCGTGTGCGCCGCCCGTTGGGACGGATGTCGAGATTCCAAGACATTGGAAAACGGTCGTAACGGGAACCATGGACAGTACGTTTATGCAAATTCCATCCGCTTCGTGGTCAGGTTTAGACTTGAATCAACCCGTTTATATGGTCATCGCGGATGATGCAGCATTTACAACAAATGTTCACAACGTCTTAATGACTAAAAGCGGGACGAACTACGAGAAGAAAATACTCTTTAGCGGCACACAATACTTTAAACTCATCGGTACGGGCGTTACAACGACTTACTGCACAGGGTCAAGTTTTTTGCAATGGTCGGCTAATCCGTGGACGGCGGGTGCTTTGACAAAAACGATACCCCTCAGTAATGGACTCTCTGTAACGACAACGGTTGCCAATCCGAACGGCATAATGCTCGCGGGTTATCCCGCAATGGTGGGTACGCAACCCGTCATGTTTATCAATTCTAACAGTGCGGCTAAAGTTGTTACGTGGTCTATGCAATTCAATCAGACGATTACGGGTGCAGATTTCTATTTATATGACGTTGACCGCATTGGGACGTTGAATGAAAACATCCAAATCACGGGTTATAAAGGTGCAACGGCTGTTTTGCCAACATTGAGCAAAAGTGCTTTGTCAACGATGGTGCTTGACAACGCTACGGGAACAGTAACGGGCGGACTAAACAATATTCCGACCTATAATCCTGCCGCCCGCGCTTATGTTTCCTTTAATAGTGCGATTGATAAAATCGTTATTACGTATAAAAACAATGCAAACACCTTTAGAAACACAACGGCGGCAATGGCTATCGGCGATATTTCCACCTATTGCCCTGAGCCTGTTGTTGAACCCGATTTAGTTGGTTTGAAAAAGATAGTTCAAACGGCTCCTGTCCATCAAAACGACACGATTTCTTACACTTTTAAGTTAAATAATACAGATTGCGCCGCAAAAACAATTGATGTGACCGACAATCTGCCCGCAGGTTTGCAATGGGTGGCGAATTCTTATACGTCAACTTTAAGTGGCGGAACGCTGAATAGTTATGGCGGTACAGCTGCCTTTAGTTTGACGGGTATTTCTGTCCCCGTTGGCGTTTCTACGTTTACAGTAGATGCCGTTGCTACGGCTTCTGGTATTAAAAACAACCAAGCGTCTTTTGTTATCAATGGTAATACCTATCCATCTGATGACCCGAATCAAACGGGACTCGTTGATGTGACCCCCCTCAGTATAAGCGCGCCTTTGACCATTCCGCCCGTTACAATCACTAAAACAATTGCTTCGCCAACGCTTCTCGCAACGGGTACGCAGACGTTTACTTATACGCTTAATAATACAGGCGCGACGGCTATCACCATGAATTTTGCGGATGAATTGACGGCAGACACCATGTCTTATGTTGCCGCAACTTTGTCTGCAACATTGGGCGGAACGGCACTCGCTTACGCAGGTCAAGGCAGTTTATTCATCACGGGCATGAGTGTGCCCGTGGGGACTTCTACTTTTACGGTGCAAGTGGCAATGAATAATATGCCTTCGGGAATGTATCAAAACACGGCAACACTCGCGGCAACGGGCGCGGCTTTCAATCCGAATCCGATTGCTTCAAATACCGTTTATTGGGACGTGGCAGCCGCCGCTTCTTTCAATTATGCCTTCAATTGCATGGGGTCAACGGTTGCAGGGACGTTTATTTCTAACGGCATACCCAACCAAACAGGGACGATAACGCTGCCTATCAACGTCGTCGTTGGCGGTTTGGTCGTCTTGACGGTGACAGGAACGGATTTTACGGGTACTTTGACCACAACGGTTGTTGAAGGTCAGTCTTCATTAGCCATTCCAATCGTCTATAATGGCGGTGGTACTGAGGGGTCTCGTTTATTAACCATCACTTCGCCCGCAGGAACGGGAACTTGTACCGTGTCTGTTCCTATTCAAACAGCGTGTAAAGCAAACGGTGGACGCATTGGACAGTAGTATAGTTTGAACTTTAAAGTTTGAAGGGACCCCTCAGTATAAAACCCGTTTTAGGGTAATTTTAAGTCGAAAAACGGCATTTATACTGAGGGGTCCCCTTTTTCCTTTTTTTCCTTTGATAAACGCGACTCTTAGGAACGCGAATTAAATAAAAGCACATTTTTTCTTAACACATAGGCACATAGGGCACATAGTTTTTCTCTTTAAAGATATGTCTTAAAGCGTTTT
>JAYUKJ010000583.1:0-11979 GCA_043764555.1 Saprospiraceae bacterium | reverse complement strand
TGAAAAACGAAAAGTGAAAAACAAACAAAAAGGAATCGAGGTACTTTTATTGGCTAAACTGGAACGAAAAAGCGGCAAATCGGCTGTATTTCCCGAGATTCCTGACGTTGTTGTTAAGCCTTGGCAAGTGAAATCGCTCGTTTTTACCTCCACAATTGTGCCGACGCACACATTGCGGACTTGGATTATTTGGCTATTTAATGGCGAGAAAATAAATGAAAACAGGCAGAGATAGATGTATTTTAGCACTTTAGAATTGGGTTTAAATTAGGGGATTTTTTGTTGAATTTTACAACTTTTAAACGGTCAAATCTGAACGATACTGAGGGGTCCCATTTTTTTTACAATTCCAATAAACCCTTCGGTAATTCCATAAAAATGGTCTTCAAATCATCGTCTCGACGAATGACGAAGGCAACATTTAAGGGAATCAAAATGTCTTTTCCTTCGCGGGTCAAGATGGCCATTTCTTGTTGGGGAAATTCAACGACTTCTTCAATTTCGCCAACCAAAATGTCGCCGTCCATGATTTTGTAACCCACGCAATCTTCGTATTCCAAGCCTTCTTCGGGTTCAAAAGTCCGCTCTTCGTCGGCGAGAATGTCTTTTGCGCGCAAAGCGAGTTCTTTTGAGCCAATTTCTGCCGCCGCTTCAACGGTGTCAACGTCTTCAAATTTGGCGATTATGGCGTTGCCAACGCGAATGTCTTCAATAAAATATGGCGTTGGTTTGCCCTTTATCGTCAACAAAACGACATCCGTTTCCAACAAATCTTCCAAGTATTTGTCGTCAATTTGCAATTTTATTTCGCCTTTTAAGCCGTGTGGTTTGCGCGTAAAACCTATTTTTACTAAATCTTCCATATATTATTATTGTCTATAATTTAGGGCGAAGGTACAACAATTTAATATTTTCACCGGACTTGTCCTTATTTCTAAAATCGGTACCCAGATAATATCAGATATTGTTGCTTTCTTGTAGAAGTACCCGATGTTTTTTAGTCCCGTAAATAAATTCGACGTCAAAAAAAAAGACCCCTCAGTATAAATGCCAAAAACGCGCTTCGTTTTCATTTATTTCCCCCCAATCCAACCGCTTTCCAATAATTGTTCTACATTTCGACGTCCATTTTTTAGATAAAATCAACGCATTAAAAATATGAAAAAAGTCTGTGTTATCGGTGCAGGTCCTTCGGGCATTACGGCTGCAAAAAATTTGTTGGATGAAGGCGTCGAAGTGACAGTTTTCGATATTGGTTCCGAAGTCGGTGGCAATTGGGTTTTCAACGAAGCCGAAGGGCATTCGTCGGTCTTTGAAACGACCCACATTATTTCGTCCAAAACATTGAGTCAATACGACGATTTTCCCTTCGCCGCCGACGTGCCTGATTATCCGTCGCATCGGCATTTGGCGGCGTATTTTCAAGCCTACGCACGGCACTTCGGTTTGTACCAATCCATTCATTTTCAAACACTTGTGAAGCACTGTGAGCAAACGACGGATGGGAAATGGTTGGTCATTACGGAGAAAAATGGCATCGAAAATAAGTCCTTTTTTGACGCAATAGCCGTTTGCAACGGACACCATTGGCTCCCGAGGACCCCTCAGTATAAAGGGCATTTTGACGGCGAATTTATCCATTCTCACGCTGTAAAACGCTTTGCGCGCTTCCGAGACAAGCGCGTTTTGGTTATCGGCGGCGGCAATTCGGCGTGCGATGTGTCCGTAGAATCGAGTCGCGTTGCGGCTTCGGTTGACCTCAGTTGGCGGCGTGGCTACTGGATTGCGCCCAAGTTTACGATGGGCAAACCGAGCGATATTGTGGGTGAGCAATTGAGTTTTTTGCCCCGTTTTTTATGGAAAAGATTGATTGCCTTGACGCTTAAATTTCGGAACGGCAGCAACGAATTGTACGGTTTGCCGAATCCCGAACAGCCGTTTGGCTTCCATCATCCGACGATTAATGAGGATTTATTTTTCACGATTCGCCACGGAAAAATCAAGCCGCGCCCCGATATTGAGCGTTTGGAAGGTTCGACTGTCCATTTTAAAGACGGTTCGCGGGGCGATTATGACACAATTGTTGCCTGCACGGGCTATCAAATTGTGCATCCTTTTTTCAATAAAAATTTGATTGATTATTCGGAAGGTGACGTGCCTTTGTGGCTCAAAATGTTTCAT
Source organism: Saprospiraceae bacterium (assembly GCA_043764555.1). GTDB lineage: Bacteria > Bacteroidota > Bacteroidia > Chitinophagales > Saprospiraceae > JAAFJT01. The sequence continues at coordinate 9,798 of JAYUKJ010000583.1, read as the reverse complement.
CCAACGCTTGAAAATGTCTATTTTATTGGCTTGTTTCAGCCACTCGGCTGCATCTGGCCGGGTTCCGAATTGCAAGCTAAAATCATGGCGCGACACGTGGTCGGCAAGTGGCAACGTCCTGAAAATATCGCGAATTTGGTTGAAAACGAGGTGAACAATCCTGATTTTGACCAAATCAAAACGCCGCGACACACGGTGACCGTTGATTATCACAAATTCAGAAAACGCTTGTTGGCGCAATTGCCGAAGGATTATGTGCGCCGCGAAGCTGTGGCAAAGGAATTGACTATTTGATAGCTCGTTTCCATTGCCTCCATCTTTAGATGGAGGAATAAATGATAGATATCCTCCATCTAAAGATGGAGGCAATGGAAATAAGCGCTCAAATCACTATTAACCAATTACAAATCAATGATAGAATTAAAAAGAGTAATACCTATTCCATTGCTTGAAAACGGTTTAAATCCCAATTCGGAAGTGTTTAATCGGGACAATATCGTATTTGAAAGAGGAAAAAACTATTTAATCTCCGCCAATTCGGGCAAAGGAAAATCGACCTTAATTCACGCGATTTACGGACTCCGAAACGATTACGAAGGCGCTATTTTTGTCGAAAAAACAAACGTAAAGCAACATTCGATGGACGACTGGGCGGCGATTCGGCAAAAAAAAATGGCGATTGTCTTTCAAGATTTGCGGCTTTTCCTACATTTGACCGCTCGAGAGAATATTCTTTTGAAAAGTCAATTGACAACGTCCGAAAAAAAGGCCCCCTCAGTATCCGACCTCGAAAACTGGTCAAAACGACTCGGAATCGCCGAATATTTGGACAAAACGTGCGCGACTTTGAGTTATGGACAACGGCAGCGCGTGGCAATTATCCGCGCTTTGGCGCAACCTTTTGACTATTTGTTGCTCGATGAGCCGTTTAGTCATTTGGATAAAGAGAATATTTCGATAGCGACGGAGATTATAAAAGAAGCGTGTGCGGCGCAAAATGCGGGACTCATTTTAGTGAGTCTCGGCGATGTTTACGCGTTTAATTATGATAAAATATTGCAAATCTGAATTGGACCACAGATTGGACTGATGCGACTGATTTACACTGATTTTTTTTGATTCATTTAGACTGGTAAGAAAAAATCAGTGCAAATCAATTCAATCAGTCCAATCTGTGGTCAATCAAAATCTACATCATCTTTTTTCTAAATAATTGACAACCAACTTTTTATGAGTAATCAAAAATCTGGCTACGGCTATCAACTCGGTATTATTGGCTTATTGTTCGCGACCTTTGGCTTCGTCACTTGGCTCAACAGTATTCTCATTCCTTTCCTAAAAAAAGCCTGCGAACTCACCGACCAACAAGCCTATTACGTGGCAACGGCGTTTTTCGCCGCCTATTTTTTCTTAGCGTTGCCTTCGTCGTGGATTCTTCAAAAATTAGGCACCAAAAACGGAATGTCCGTCGGTTTGGTCATCATGGCGGTCGGTGCTTTGCTGTTTATTCCTGCGGCAAATGCGCGCAGTTACCCCATGTTTTTGACGGGATTGTTCATCGTCGGCATGGGTTTATCGTTGCTTCAAACGGCCGCAAATCCTTATGTGTCGGTTTTGGGACCGATTGAGTCGGCGGCAAAACGCATTAGTATCATGGGTATTTGCAACAAATTGGCGGGAATTGGCGCCAATTTATTGTTCGGAGCCATGCTTTTGAAAAACGCGGACGGCTTAGATGCTCAAATTGCGGCCGCAACGGACCCCTCAGTAAAAGCGCAAATTTTGAACGATTTGGCGGGTAGGGTAGTGACGCCTTACGTGGCTTTGGCGGTCGTTTTATTGGTTGTTGCCTTCGTGATTCAACGCTCTTCGTTGCCCGATATTCGCGAACAAGCGAGTGATGATGCATCGGGCGATACGGATTTATCACGCGGGAAAACGAGTATTTTTCAATTTTCGCACGTGTGGTTGGGCGCTTTGGCGATTTTCGTTTACGTCGGTGCCGAGGTTATGGCGGGCGATTTGATTACCGTTTACGGCAAAAACTTAGGCTTCTCGGGTGACGACAGCAAGTTTTTCACGACCTTCGGTTTGGTCGGTTTGCTGCTCGGCTATTTAGTAAGTATTTTCTTAATACCAAAATATGTCAAACAAGAAACATGGTTGGTCGTTTCGACGCTTTTAGGCTTGGTCTTGACGGTCGCTTCGGTTTTCGTAAGTGATTCATTGGCAGTCGGTTGTCTCGCGGCTTTGGGTTTTGCAAACGCGGTTTTATGGCCCGCAATTTTCCCGCTCGGCATCCGCGATTTGGGAAAATTTACGAATACAGGCTCGGCTTTATTGATTATGGGCATCGTCGGCGGCGCCATTATTCCCCCGTTTTATGGCTATTTATACGGTAATTCCATCATGGGATTGGATTTCCGTTCGGCATTTTTAGCCATTATGGTTGTCTGTTACGCCTATATTTTATGGTTCGGTTTGGTGGGTCATAAAATTGGGTTTAATAAAAAATAAGGTGCCAATGGAAAAATAAGACCTCTCAGTATAAAAGCCAAAAAGCCTTGAAAACACGACGTTTTCAAGGCTTTTTGGCTTTTATACTGAGGGGTCCTATTTTTCCATTGGCACCTTACAATTTATGTCGCTCAATCAGTTCCAACAATTCGTCGCGGTAATTTTTGCCAATCGGCAAATGTTTCGGTTGTCCTTTTTCCATCACTTCGACCATGTTCCCCACAATCGCCGTAATTTTATCCATGCCCACGATGTAGGAGCGATGCACGCGGACAAACTGCGCAGTCGGCAATTTGTCTTCGAGGCTTTTCATGGTTTGCAAAGAAATCACACGCCCCGCTTCTAAGCGAATAATGACGTAATCTTTCAAGCCTTCGATGTACAAAATATCCGAAAATTTGACGCGAATCAGCTTTTTATCCGCCTTCACGAAGATGTAATCGGGCGCATCGGCTTGCACAACGGCCCCCTCAGTATCGGCGTGTCTTTGAGCCGACGGCGCTGCTTCTTTATGGTGCAAATCGTATTGTTCGGTTGCTTTATTGACCGATTTCATGAACCTGTCCATCGAAATTGGTTTCAACAAATAATCCAACGCGTTGAGTTCAAAACCCTCAATCGCGTATTGCTGATAAGCAGTCGTGAAGACGACCATCGGCGGTTTGACCAAGGTTTTCAGAAACTCGATGCCCGTCAATTGCGGCATTTGAATATCTAAAAACATCAAGTCTATTTCGTTGTTTTTCAACGCTTCGTTCGCCTCAAAAGCGTTATTGCAACGCGCAACGAGGTTCAAATCGGGCATTTTTTCGATGTACATTTCCAAGACATCAAGTGCCAAAGGTTCGTCGTCAACTATGATTACGTTCATTTTTTATTTAATTTTTATTATTGTTTTATTGAATTAAAATTTTAAATATTTTTTGGATTTAATAGGATTTTACACGTTTTTTGAATGAAAAAACTCAAAATACTGAGGGGACCTTCTGCGCTATTTTTTCGCCCACTTGCATCCACAAATTCACGCCGTAGCTGTGCGGATTGTCTTGAATATCAAGGCTGTAATTTTTAGCATACATAATATCGAGTCGCCTTTTAACATTCACCAAACCGATGCCGCCGCTGCGTCGGTGATTCAAGGCGGGTTGCGTTTCAGGCTTGGCGTTTTCGACGTACATCGTCACCTCGTTTTGCTCAATATGCAGGTGAATATGCACAAAACCACCCGTTAAATGGTTGCTTGCGCCGTGTTTGAATGCATTTTCGATGAAGGCAATAAAAATTAAAGGCGCAATCTTTAAATCGCCCGCTTCGCCAACCACCTCAAATTGAATGTCCGTTTTCTTATGTCGCAAGCGTTCTAAATCTAAATAATTTGAGATATAATTGATTTCTTTCGACAAAAATACTTGTTGTTCATTGCATTCGTACAACATATAGCGCATCATTTCCGACAATTTAATCACAACGTCGGGTGCGTCGTCCGATTTACGCAAAGTTAAGGCGTATAAACTGTTCAAGGTGTTGAATAAAAAATGCGGATTGATTTGAGATTTCAAAAAATTCAGCTCCGTTTGCATCGTCCGCGTTTCCAATTCCCGCTGCGTTTGATTTTGTTTGACCCAATCCGACGTGATTTTGACGATGGTTGAGATGCCCGCCGCCATCAACGAAATCAAATAATAGTAGCCTTGATTCTCAATTAAAAAATCTTGCGCGCTCGGCGTATCGCTAAAACGGTGAAACAAAGCGAACACTTTAATCGGGGTAATGATAACGGACAAGGCGACTAAAAAACCTAAATATTGCATTAATTTGTTGGGAATCAGATATTTAGGTATTAAATATTCACCGTTGACGTAATAAATTAAAGCGTAAAAAAATACCGTAACGAATTCGTTCATCAATAAATGTCCCAACGTGCCGCCGCTACTCCGCATTTCCGCAAGCGTAAGAATGCACAGCAAGACGAACCAAAACGACGCATGATAGACGAGTCGCCGCGTCAAAAGACCATTTATATTTCCGAGAATTTTATTCATATTCCGACAAATTAACGGTTTCAATCCCCGAACGGCCCTTTTTTTTAGATTAAATGGGGCAGAATAAAGATTAAAATCTTATCCATCCTGATTATAAAAACCAAAACAGGACCCCTCAGTATTTTAGCCGTAAGGAACGTTCGAGCGTCGTTTTCACGTTAGATTACATCTAAAATCCTTTTTTATCCTTTGGAATCTTACGCATTCTAATTCTAAAAACAAAAAAGCGCAATTCCTTCGTTTGGCGTCTATTACAGCTTACTTTTGCGCGAATTTTTAATAAAAAAATAGAAAATATGAAAAAACAACTCTTATGGTTGCTCGCACTCGTCGGTTTTTCGACACTCTTTAGCTGCGAAAAATCAGCGCCGTCGGATGCCGAAGAAGACGCAACCATCAAAGCCTACATCGCCAAAAAAGGTTGGACGGCCGAGGCAACGCCCGAAGGCGTGTACTACGTAACGGACGTTGCAGGCACTGGCACAACGGCGGCATTGACCAACGTCATTACGGTCAACTACAAAGGTTACAAGCTGGATGAAACCGTTTTTGATGGCAATCTTATTAACAACAGACCCGCTTTTGTAACCTTGCTCGGTGGCGGATTAATTCAAGGCTGGAAAATTGGTTTTCAGAAATTCAGAGCGGGTAGCAAAGGTAAGTTAATCATCCCTTCGCGCCATGGTTACGGCACATCGGGAAGTGGCAGTATTGGCGCCAATGAAATCTTAGTTTTTGAAGTAGAATTGCTGAGTTTTAGATAAATTAAAGGTGTGTTAATTTGATTATTTTTAATCTAATTTTATCCCTTAATTTACTTGTTTTTCAATTGAATTTCAATAGCTAATTTGACGGTTTTTCGATTGAATTTCAATAGCTAATTTAACGGTTTTTCAATTGAATTTCAATAGCTAATTTAATGGTTTTTTAATTGAAAATTTAATCATTAATTTAATTGTTTTTAAGCAATTAATTAATTGAATTTTTGACCTTAATTTTTATAAAAAAAAACTTTTTTAGGACTCCTCAGTATAAAAATCACAAATGGCTGCAAATCATTGATTTACAGCCATTTGTGATTTCTATTTAACTGTTTTTAATTGCTATTTTCATTACGTTTAGTAAATCTTTAAAGTTTATTAAACGTAGTGAAAAACACGTTGAAAAGACATTGAAAAACACATTGAAAAACACATTGAAAATAGCAATTAGAACACTATTAAAAACCAACTAAATTTTAATTAAAAAATCAATTAATTCTAACTGAAAAAACGTCTTTAATTAAAGCAGCAATTAAGTCTTTAAAGACGTTTATCTGTTTTAAAAATCCATTGTATTTAACAATAAAAAAAGTATGAAAAAACAGCACTTAGCGCTCCTTATTTTAGCGGGATTTATGTCTTTGTTTTCTTGCAAAAAGACCGACACAACGCCTTCTTCGGCCGAAGAAGATGCCGCAATTAAAGCCTTTATCGCCCAAAAAGGATGGACGGCACAAGCGACGCCCGAAGGCATTTATGTCGTCGTGGATTCGGTCGGAACGGGAACCGAAACACCGACGGTTGCGAGTTACGTGAGCATGAAATATAAAAGTTCTGCCTTGGGTGAGGCAAAACCCTACGACACCGCAAATGCGACAACGCCCGTCGAATTTCGGCTCGGCGGCGTGATTGACGGCTTGAAAATCGGTTTGCAAAAATTTAAAGTCGGTGGTAAAGGCAAGGTAATCATACCTTCCGCTTTGGCTTTTGGTGCCGACGCAACGCGCGGCGTTCCCGCTAATTCCATCTTGGTTTTTGAGGTTAACGTCACCGCAATCAAGACGCAAGCCGTTGCCGAAGACGACAATATCAAAACCTACATCGCCAAAAAAGGTTGGACAGCTCAAAAAACGCCCGAAGGCGTCTATTACGTCACCGATTCGACGGGAACAGGCACCGCAATGCCAACCCTAACAAGCACCGTAAAAGTGTTTTATAAAGGCTATTTGATGATAAATGAGTCCGTTTTTGACAGCAATTTGGCGCCAAAAGCACCCATCGACTTTGCGCTAAATGGTCTCATTCAGGGTTGGCAAATTGGCTTTCAAAAATTCAAAGCGGGCGGAAAAGGCAAGCTGATTATTCCTTCGGTTTACGGCTACGGCGCGGCGGGTTCAAGTTCAATTCCACCGAACGCAGTCTTGGTTTTTGATATCGAATTGGTGAGTTTTAAGTAGATTTGGTTGACCACAGATTGAGCTGATTGGGCAGATTCACGCTGATTTTTTCTTGAAATTCTGGATTTTACGTAAAAAATCAGCATAAATCAGTCCAATCTCTCCAGTCTCTGGTCAAGTTATTGGACGCTGGAATTTGGAATTTGGAATTTGAAATCTTAAAAGCCTTGCGAACACTTGTTTTGCAAGGCTTTTTTTTTAGCTTTGTGTCAAAATAATATCGTTTTCAAACAGTCAAAATATTTAGAAAAAAATGACGCAAGCAATTTTTTTACTCATCACGTTTTGGGCGGGCAGCAAGGCTTGGAACAATTTTATGAAAGTGCGCCGAAACATCCTGCTCGGTCGCGATGAAGACATTTCGGGCAACACCGCCGAGCGTTGGAAAAACGTTTTAATCATTGCGGCGGGTCAAAAAAAGATGTTCAAATTGACAACGGCGGCGGTTTTACACCTGTTTTTATACGTCGCTTTCGTGATTACGCAAATCGAATTGCTCGAAATTATGGTGGACGGCGTCTTCGGAACGCACCGTTTTTTCGCGCCGTTTTTGGGTAGTTTCTACGCGTTTACCATCAGTTTTATCGAAATTTTGAGCGTTTTGGCCTTAGTCGGCACGGTCGCTTTTTTGGTTCGCCGCTGGTTTCTCAAGATTCCGCGTTTTGAAAAACCTGAATTGAAAGGCTTTCCAAACTTTGACGCAACGTTTATTTTGGTATTAGAAGTTGTTCTAATCTTTGCGATTTTTTCCATGAACGGTGCCGACGTGGTTTTGCAGTCAAAATTGCCTGAAACCTACCACCACACGGGGTTTTTTGCCGTGAGTTCTTGGCTCGGACCGTTGTTATTTGGCGGTTTCGACCCGCATTTTCTCGTTTTCGTTGAGCGATTAGGTTGGTGGCTGCATTTTAGCGTCGTCTTGGCGTTCCTCAATTATTTACCGTTTTCAAAGCATTTACACATCATTTTGGCCTTCCCAAATACCTATTTTGCGAAGCTCAATTCACGCGGCGAAATGTCGAATATGCCCGCGATTATGAACGAAGTGCGCTCGATGATGGGCATCGAAGCACCTGCGGGTTCGCCAACAGACCCCTCAGTATCAGACGCTGAAATACCCGTTTTTGGTGCCAATGACATCTTCGGATTGAGTTGGAAAAACGTCATGGACGCGTACAGTTGCACCGAATGTGGTCGCTGCACGTCGGCTTGTCCCGCCAATATTACGGGTAAAAAATTGTCGCCTCGAAAGATTATGATGGACACCCGCGACCGTGTAGAATTCATCGGTAAGCAATTAGATTCGGGCGATACTCGATTGATTAACAAGGAGTTATATCCAAACGATACCGTTTTGACGGCTAAGAATTACGCCGACGGACGCTCACTTTTTGACCATATCAGCGGCGAAGAACTGCACGCTTGCACGACCTGCAACGCGTGCGTAGAAGCCTGTCCGATTCTGATAAATCCGTTGGACATCATCCTCCAAATGCGCCGTTACGAAATTCTTACGTTGTCGTCTGGCCCGAAAGATTGGGTGCCGATGTTTACGAATTTGGAGAATTCAGGCGCGGTTTGGCAAATGCCCATTGAGCGGGAAGCGTGGATTCATGAAGGGTAATTAAAAATTAAAAATTAAAAATTAAAAATTAAAAATTAAAAATTAAAAACTAAAAATTAAAAATTAAAAATTAAGGTGGACATATCCCCAAAATCAAACCCCATTTCGGTACATCGAAACGGGGTTTGATTTTAGTGAAAATGAAGATTCTAGGCTTAAAAGCCTGTCAAATCCTTCAAAATGCCTTCATTAATCTGCCGAATTAAGGCAGGGCCTTCATAGACCAAACCCGAATACACTTGAATTAAATCCGCACCCGCTGCCAATTTTTCAGTTGCGTCTGCCGCCGAATGAATGCCGCCGACGCCGATAATCACCATATTTGACGCCCCGTTTTTACGTAAATAACGAATCACCTCCGTCGAGCGCGTTGTCAACGGCTTACCACTTAAACCGCCCATTCCAATCGTTTCGATACTGAGGGGGTCGGTTTTTAGGTCACTTCGTGAAATCGTGGTGTTCGTTGCGACGACGCCCGTTAGTTTAGTGTTTTTTATAATGTCTAAAATATCGTCGAGTTGTGAATCCGTCAAATTAGGGGCAATTTTCAAGAGAATTGGCTTAGATTTGGGCTTTTTATGGTTCAAAACTTGCAAACCTGCCAACAAAGCGGTCAACGGTTCGCGGTCTTGCAAGGCGCGTAAATTCGGCGTATTTGGCGAACTAACGTTGACGACGAAGTAATCCACGTAGTCAAAAAGCGTTTTAAAACAGTAATTGTAGTCGTTTGCGGCGTCTTCGTTCGGCGTCATTTTATTTTTACCGATGTTACCGCCAATAACGACCCCCTCAGTATTTTGGCCTTTTTGACGCAACCGTTCCGCCATCGCCCCGACGCCTTCGTTGTTGAAACCCATCCGATTGATTAAGGCTTCGTCTTCTGGCAAACGAAACAAACGCGGTTGCGGATTGCCGTCTTGCGGACGCGGCGTGACGGTGCCAATTTCGATAAAACCAAAGCCCAAAGCCGCCAAATCTTCAAAATATTTGCCGTCTTTGTCAAATCCTGCGGCCAAACCGACGGGATTTTTGAAGGCTAAACCCATCACGCGGCGTTCCAATCGACGATTTTCGACCGAAAAAAGCTGCCTAAAAATACGCCTACCAAACGGCAAACGCAAGGCTATCCAACAAAGCCGCATTGTCCAATGATGCGCGGATTCGGGGGAGAGATTGAATAAAATAGGTTTGAAAAATTGATACATAATTGCATTTTTTCTTTATAAATCTGTATTTCGTACAGGCGACTTCAGTCGCCTGTACGTTGTTATAAATATCTAAAAATCGTCAAAATAATCTTATAACCCGCCATAATCGTCCCTTTCAGCGTCCCACTTACTTTCGATACGCCGATGCGTCGCCGATAGGTTACGGGGATTTCGGTGCAGGGCATTTTG
>JAYUKJ010000582.1:0-3430 GCA_043764555.1 Saprospiraceae bacterium | reverse complement strand
AACTGATTCAAGACGATTTTACGGTCGAAAATCTACGCTTGGAATTGATACGCGCCGTGGAAAATCAAGAAATTATCAAAAAAAACTACGAAATACTGCGGGGTGTGCTTGGCAACGAAGGAGCGAGCAAGCGGGCGGCGGCGTTGATGGTTCAGTATTTAAAAGAGTAGTAAGCTGTTTGAAAAATGAACGTATTTTTGTATGTAAAAATAAAAAATAGGATTTTATGTTTTGCGTTTTGAAAAAGAGTGTTTAGTTTTGTGAATTAAAATCAAAAAAATTAAACGCTATGACAAGACCAGAAGTAGAGATGCACGAGTATGCGATTAAAACATATACGCAACAATTGCATCTGTCTGTTATTTATGAACAAAATTTTTTACAAAATTTAGGTAGTCAAAGAGCATTATTGAGCTATCGAGATGACATTCTTGACAAAATTAATGCAAGACGCCGTATTCTTGGACGTATTTAAAAAAATAAAATAATGGTACAACAATTTGAAGCGTTCTACAATAGATACAAAAAAGCGGAGACCGAAGCGGATCAATACGCTTTATTAAAAGATTTCACGTTAAGTCTCTCCCTTGACGAGCTATTGGCATGGAATAGTTTTGTTGATGCAAAATGGCAGAAAAGTATCGATGAAACCTTGAAAAGAGGACTTACTGCGGAAGATAAAGCGTGGTTTAACCAGCAATTCGCCAAATTTGACGCTCTGGAAGCCACTATCAGACCGAACGCGGAACACCGACGGGCGGCTTAGGACCCCTCAGTATTTCAGGAAAAACAACAAAAAATGGCGCACTCAATCCAATTGAGCGCGCCATTTTTAATGTATGCTAATCACAAAACCTTCAAGCCCGAAACCGTAAAATCTGGAATTTGAAATCTGGAATTTGAAATCTTTAAAGGTCTTGCACACTGTTTTTCTCCGAGATAATTTCTTTCAATTCGCTCAAAAAAGCGTATTGTTGCGGCATTATTTTCTTGAAAGCGTCCTTAACAACAAAATAAGAACCGTGCTTTTCGAGTTCATCAAATACCTTGTCGGCGACGAATTTAATATCCTGTTTGACCAAACCTTTGAGCGACGGAATGTCGTGCCAATCGCCTTCAACTGCAATCGCGCGGAACTGTTCACCATCTTTTTCAACGGGGTCTAACTCAATTGACGTGCTATTGACCTGAGCAATCGGCGCCTGCGGCAAGTGCCAATCATCGCCTTCAAGGTCGTGATTGACGAGAAATACCTCCAGACCGCGTTGACGAATGCGGTAAATGATGAGATGTGCTTTTTTGATAATCTCTTGCATACTGTATCAGGCGTTTGATTTATTGAAAATAAGATGTTCCGATGTTGTCGCACAAAGTAACTCAATAAATGCTAAAACAAGGTATTTAGTTGCGTCAATTTCGCGCTTTTATGAAAAAAATAAAAAAAAGCGGTTCTTGGGTTCAAGATTTGACAACTTTTAAAAAGTTGTCAAATCTGAGTGATACATTGCGCTAAATTCTTCGAAACCCGTTTGACTTAAATCTAAAACACTTTTTTTTAATGAAAAAAAACACCCATTTTTTTACCCTCATCTGCTTGTTGACGACGCTCAACTTGTCGGCTCAACTAAAAAAAGACGCCGTCAAGAATCAGGCGTCCAAACCCGTCGAACCCGCTGCTGCGAAGGCCGATACGACAAAGCCTAAGACTGCCGACGATTTGCTCGAAAGCGTTATGCGCGATGTGAAAAATACGCCGAATACGCCCAAAGACACGCTTAAACCGACCGAAACAGCGCCAAAACAGTCGGGCGATGATTTGCTTGAGAGCATTCAGCGGGACATCAAGCAAAAGCGGACGGAACCCAGCGACAACAACGCGGATGAATTGTTGAGGACGGTCGAAAAACGGGATGCACCGCCGCCAAAACCGCCTAAAATCAGCAAACCGTTGCGACCCTATCACCACGAATTGCAGTTGGAAGGCGGCGCGTTTTTGAACCAAGTTTTTCGTCTTTTTGGCTTGGTCAAAGACGGAACGCCTTACACGCCCTCGCCTTATTTTTTGGCGTATAAATACAAATTATCGACAAAAAGCATGGAAGGTGCGGCAATTCGCTTCGGCATTGGTGGCATTTTCGACCGAAAAGAAGAAACATTGGGCGGGTTTGCCGATAAAAAGCAAACCGATACAACGGCCGTAGGTGGGCGCATCGGCATTGAATTCCAACGGAATTTAGGCGACAATTTTCGCTGGTTTTTTGGCGGTGACGCCATTTTGCAAAACAATCAAAAACGTTTTTTTGCGAACTCGGGCTTCGACCAAATTACGGACAAAACGACGGGTTGGACAAAAGGATTTGGCTTAATGATGGGCTTGCGGTGGGATTTTACCGACCGTGGGAGCATTGGCAGCGAAATGAACGTACAGTTTCTCAATTTTCAAGGCGAACAAACGCTCAGTTTTTCGGCAAATCCGCAGTTCAATAAAGTCGTTCGCAGCGTCAACAACACGAGTACGTACTATCTCGGACCCGCAAATATCTACATCAGTTGGCGTTTTTGAGTCGCGAAGGACCCCTCAGTATAAAAGCCGTTTTTAGTAAAACTTGCCAATAAAAAAGAAATTTTTTATCTTTGTGAAAAATATATTGACATGAGATTAACAATTGAAGTATCATCGCAAAGTGAATTGGAAAAAATTATTACTTTTTTCCAGACACTTAAATTGGATAGTGTCCGCATTATCGCCAATTCTTTCGTGCCCAAACCTGAAAAAGTAAATAAAAAGGGGCTAAAAGTGACCAAGGGCGACAAATCAATTGATCCGACTGAGTTGTTTGGGATGTGGGCAGATGACGTGCGTCCCATTGAAGAAATGCGTCAAAACGCTTGGGGAAGAAACGAAATTATCTGATTGTCTAAAAAAAACATTATAGTTTTATGTGATACAAACATACTTATTCACGCCTTTAGAGGGAGAATTGATACCATTCAAGCGCTTAACACGATTGGTTATCCCAACATTGTTTTATCCGCAATAACGGTCATGGAACTACTGCAAGGTATGCGGAACCGAACCGAACTTGCTCAAATGAAAAATAAACTAAAGTTTTTCGACGTTCTGCCATTGAATGAGCAAGTTTCAGGCAAGGCGATTGATTTAATTGAGCAATTTCGGCTTTCTCATAATTTACAAATTCCTGATGCCATTATAGGTGCAACTGCTTTGGTTCATCAAATTCCGTTTTTTACGTACAATCTTAAAGATTTCCGCTTTATGCCCAATATTATTCTGCATCAAACGCTCTGAGGGACCCCTCAGTATAAATGACATTTTTAGTAAAAAACATCAAAAAAGCCTTCTACCAAACATTGGTAAAAGGCTTTTTTAGCAAAATATGGAGCGGTTTTAAAATCCTATTAACCCCTT
>JAYUKJ010000581.1:0-1008 GCA_043764555.1 Saprospiraceae bacterium | reverse complement strand
AAACCGTTTGCAATTCAATCAAATCGACGTAGTTACCATGCTTCTGTCGATGATTAATTACCGCCGCAATTTGTTCCCCCGAAAGCAAACGCAGTTTAGCGAATTCAGCCGCCGTTGCCCGATTGATATTCAATGGTTTACGTATAAAATCTTGAAGATATTCAAATTCCGTATCATAGTCAAAAGCCGCATCTCCATTGTTGGAAACGGCGTTTTCAATCGCATCTTGATAGGTGTAAAGGAGAGAATCTATTTGTCCTAAGGCATTCGGGACGTAAAAAAAGGTCAAAAATAGGACTAATACTGAGGGGGGCTTCAGTTGTCTCATTGGTGTATGCTGTTTTAAGTTTTGGTAATTTTGATTTAAAAAACGCAATTAATGCCAACACAAATTCAAAAAATTTGCTTATACCTCAATACAAAGATCTTTTGTGAATAATGTCTTTCTTCTTGGTTATTTCTATTTCTAACTTCACTTTTTGAACATATTCTACACTAACACGCGCAAAACGTGCAATTTTTTCGTTTGGCATATCGGTCATAGTCAAAAGATTTTTTATAAATGAACGCGTGTGATTGTCTTCGGCTTCATCCCGAAGTTTTTTGATTGAGTCTTCATAACCTTTTTTGAAACCTCTCAAATACAGGGTATCTTGTTCAATGTCATAGTGAATTGCCATTTTAAGCGATTTTAAGTAGTTAAAGATTTAATTCCGACCTAATTTTTTGCACATAAGCCAGACTTACGCCTGCTAACCGCGCAATTTTTTCGTCAGAACGCTCTGCCTCAAGCAAAAGACTCATTACGAAAGAGCGGTCTTTCGCAGCGGCTTCTTCTTTTCTGCCTTGCGTAATACCTTGTGCAATACCTCGCGTAATACCTTGTGCAATACCTTGCGTAATACCTTTTTCTGTACCGCGCAGATACAGTGTATCATTTTCAAAATCATAATGTATTGGCATTTCTTCAGCAATTTTAATTGTTAAATCTTCAATTTTACGCAGTCG
>JAYUKJ010000580.1:0-12027 GCA_043764555.1 Saprospiraceae bacterium | reverse complement strand
TTTCGCTCGTTGAGGCTTTGAGGGCAACGGTATTTGTGGCCGTCGGGGTGTAAGAAACGGGCAAATAGCCCGTGCTTTTGCTTGCATCTACGGCGGTGCCGAGGGCGGTGCCATTGAGCGTAAAACTATTCCCATTGGCGGCGCCGTTAAAAAACATCACGGTCGTTTTTTCGGTTACGACAACGGGGGTTGGGGTGTCCGTGCCTTTGCTGCCACAGGCGGCTAAAGTTAGAAATAGGGCCATCATTCCGCTTAGGCGGATACTTGCTGTAAAAGACATACTAAAATAGGATTATGTATTAATTAAAAAAGTTTTAAATCTAAATGTGTCGGGTGTTTGTTCATTTTGGAGGGTGATAAGACCCCCTCAGTATTTTAAGCTTATTTATCTTCTCAAAGTGCAACTATCAAGCGACTGTCATCAAATTTGACATTAAAAAACCCTTTTTCAGATAAAAATACTGTGGGGGTCAAAATAAATGCTACCGTTTCTTGACTGCCAACAAATACAAAGTCATCCATCTTCAACGGCGATTGATTAAGATTTTCATCAGACAAAAAGAAATGATGTGGCATCAGTTTTTCGCTTGATTTGCTGTGGTTCGTTATTTCTACGAGTAAATTTTCGCCTACGTAACCAATAGATAATGTAAAATGCCTAAAATGGACAGGTGTATTTAAACTACCCCAAACGATGTTTTCTTCTATTTTGAAAAGCCGTTTCAATAAAATATCCACGTCTGAATACGGATTTAGGGTGTAAATTTTACCATTTGCGTTTTGACTATCGGCTTGTTTGCGCCAACGTAACCATGCGGCATTTTCAAAGGCGATAAATTGGCGGTTGCTTATTTGACTGTATAATTTACCACCTGATTTATCATAATGGCTGATATAGTTTTTGAGTCGAATATGCCCCGCAACACACCTTGTTCCTTGACAATCCCCTTCATTTTTACCCGTTCCGCAATACAAATAGTGCTTTTTCGCGTCTTTGCAATCGGATTTAACAAAAGTGGTATCGTTTTTCTCAAAATGCAGCAACACCCAATGCTCAAAGGCGATACTTGAAAAAGCAATGCGAACGCCCTCTTTTTGAGCGGCTTCAAATGTATTTTCTATCCCTAAATGCCCGTCTTTATCAAACACAAGCCACGCTTCATCACAAAAATTGTTCGATAATTGCTCAATAGCTTTTTTGCACAAAGAATTGTGGTCGGTATATATTTTATCCGTTTTGGCTTGTTTTCGGCTGTTGCCTTCTTTGTTATTTTTGTCAGGGTAAATCGTCAGCGCGAAATCATCACCTTCATCCAATGCCTCTTTTATCGCCTTAAAATACCAGTATTCGGTTTGCGTCCCTTCGCAGGCGATGAAGATATTGGTTTTGGATAAGCGTTTTTTCCTACTCATTAGCCAAAAATAAAGTCTGTTTCTTTAATTTTAGGTTTGCCACCAAACTTACCATTGATGTACCATTTGTCAAGTGGTGTTGTCTCGCGGACGTCGCTAAAATCTTGGGCTGAAAAGAGTTCCGTTGCGCCGAATTTATTTTTTTCGGTAAACCAAAGTTGGTCTTTTCGGAATCGGTCATTACCCATCAAATTGACATCGTGCGTGGCGAATAGCAATTGAGCATTTTGCGTATTGGTGTCCAAATAATGGAACAAATCCAAGAGAAAACCGCACAAATCAGTGTGCAAACTGCTGTCAAACTCGTCAATGACCATTGTACCGCCTTCTTGCAATTTTATCAAAACCATCCCGCCGATGGTAAATAACAACTTTGTTCCCGCCGATTGGTCTGTCCATTTTATAGCGTCGGTATCGCGTACCCGAATCCCATTTTCATACAACCCATAAGTTGCTTTAACGCTCAACGGATGGACTTTTTCCATACTTTCGGCTACCTCGTGTGGCAATATAGACTTGCTATCTCTGTCTTTTATGATGCTCAATGTTTCAATTTTGGTATCTGCATTACGCATCAATTTCTCTAAACGGGTTCTAAACGTTGGGTCAATGTCGGCTTTTCGTTTTACTTGATTGAACCAGTCGCTTATTGTTTCTTGGTCGAGTACATGACCGACCGCCATGCTTCTAAAATAAAGGTAGATATGCGCTAATTGTTCGTGTGGCAAATTACCCAAAACGGACAAATACAAACGGTTGGCAATCAAGCGTTTAGGGGCATCGCCTTGTTTGAAACGGCGGCCAAATTTTATTGAAAAATCGCCGCCATTGCTCATCCGTTCAAACAGTAAGTTTTTATTGCCTTCGGGATAAAAATCCAAGCGTTCCAATAGTATAGACCGTTCATCGTATTGTATTTCGTAGTCATATCGAATCAAGTCTTTTGCAATAAAAGCGATTTTAAAATGCACAGGTGAACCTTTTGTCTGCGTATCGAGCAAAAAAGGGTTGTAATAAATGTCGGTAATATTTTCACCATTTTTAAAATCTGTTGAGTTAAGAACGAATTGGCAAAATGTATGAAATGCTTTCAAAACATTGGATTTACCCGACGCATTTGCCCCATAAATAGCGGCGGTTTTGAGCAAACGTATGGATTTGCCACCATCTAGCGTTACGTCAAAAAAATTATCTTGATGATTTCTTGATGTGTCCGCTTGAAAGGAGAACGCTATACTGTCTTTGATTGACCGAAAATTACGGGCTGAAAATTCAATTATCATTGCAAATTTTATTTAAAAATGTAAATAATTGACAAAATTAAATATTATTTGCAATAAAACAAGTAATTGGGTTCTCTTTTTTATTTTAGACAGCTCAAATGTACCCCCTCAGTATTTTGGGTATTGTTGAGGTAGGATTTTTAATATTTCTAAGATTTAATAGGATTATTCAAGCACTTTAATAAAGTCCTATTAAATCCTAAAAATATTAAAAATCCTACTTCAACAAAAAAACGACCCCCTCAGTATTTTACCCCTAAATCGTTGAATAACAACACTTTACGGTAGTTTACGCGCATCAGAGACACCAAAAGATACCGCGTTTGCAAATCAAAGATTTGCACGAGCCGCGTTGTCTTAGCAGTAGTGGTCGCTGATTGAGAAAGAGGCTGCAACCATAAAACACACTGTTAAGACATCGAGCTAGCGGCGACAGAAAATGAAAATTAAGACCGACTGCAAGCGATGTATAATTGTTAAAATCCTAAAAAGGTACAAGGTCTTCTGTTGATAACGGCAGTGAACTTGCAGAATCTTCTTCTTTCTCAAATATGTGCAAAGTACCTTTCGTATCTAAGATATACAGTTTGTCCTCGCCCACTTGAGGTACATGACCATTACCGAAAAAAGCACCTTCTGCCATTTCTACCTTTTGCCACCACAGTAATTTCAATGTATGGTAATCCAACACACCAATAACATTTGCCCACTGTCCTTTATAATCGGCAGTAAAATACAGTAAGTCATCTTGTAAATTAACCCCAGCTATGACCAAGCCTAAGTTATCTAACTCAATTAAAAAACCACGCCGTGAAATTTGCTGTTTTTTAATATCAAATTCCCAGTAATGATTACGCGGCACACGTTCAGGCGCATACATACAACAGCAAAATACTGTTTGAGAAGCAAGACGCAAAGTGCTGCGATGAGGATGTAGCCCATTGTGTAAGCTATCATACATCAAGGCACCAGTATTTGTTTCAATAATTGCCAAACCATACGGTTTTTGAGCATCTACTTCATAAGTCAACACTAACTTATTATCAGATATTCCTAAGATATTGACTATCTTTTTGTCCAAGCCTATGTTCACTCCCCAATTGTATTCTCCAGTTACTAAAGAAAGGCATTTAATTTGTAATTTTTCATTAGAAAAGAGAAAATACAAGTTTCCATACCTTTCTCCAGAGCCTATGTAGCGACTAGGTAATTCATAAATTTTTACAAATGGTTCAAGTTGATAAATAGCATATTTACTTGACCATTTGTGGTTAACTTCTTTTTTTTCATCATAGGATACAAGAAAAGTGTTATCAAAATAATTTTCGTATAAAAAAAATTTATTCAGTGTTTTCTGTTGCCTCACTTTTAAATCAAGGAATATAGTTTTCCCTTGCTTATGAAAGCAAAGTTTTTCATCAAAGAAAAAAAAATCTTCAACCTGATAGTAAAGTTCTTCTTCATTCAAATACAATGCATTATTCCTATTGAGATAGGCGAAATTTTTGCTAAAAACTTTAAATGTTGCAACATTTGAAATAATACATGAGTGTTTGTAAGTCATTTTATTTTATTTTTATAAAGTCAAAAATTTTATTGGTATCGTTTGAATCGTTCCCATAATTATAAATAAATCTTTCAAAATCTGCTTCTGCTTTATCAGAATATTCAGCAGCAGATAAATTTGGAGCATAATTACTTCTTGGAAAGAAAGATTCTTTTAATGTATTATTAAACCAAATCACATCAAATAATTCCTTACCTTTAGGATAAAGTTTCCCATAGGGATGAAATAAATCTTTTTTAGAGCCATCAAGTAGCAATAGATAAATAGCCCTTATAACCTCTGTTTTTGTTACTTTTTTACTATCAAACCAATATTCTAATTCTTCAATCTTATTAATTCTTCTAAAGTAATCCAAAAACTGTCCCCAGTTTGTTTGAAAATATGCTCGCAAATTACCTTCATTCCAACTTTTAGAATCAACATAAACGTTATTTATACCATTAAAAAGATAAATATCAGCAATCCTTGACTTCCCATTGATATTTTCTTCTTTCTCAAATTCCAAAATTTGAGAAGCATACTTTGTACTTTTGGTAATTACTCTAAGGGTAAATACAGCACCATGCACTTTCCAAGGGGCATTGTTTTTTAGCTCTATATCAATAAATTTATTTTTTAAACCTGGAAATATTTTAGTGGCGTAAAGATTTAGATGCCAAACATTATCAAGATAATCAGACATTTTATCAATATTGGTCATTATATTAGAAGAAGTACAAGTATAACAAGAAGAATTTTGATATTTTTTTATTAAAGTTTGTAAACCTGTTTCTCCCCCTATCAAATTCATTGTTGCACTATTATTAATTATCATATTGATTTTCAATAATACACTATAATCTTTTTTATAGTTATCACCTAAATTCATTCTATAAGTCATGTCCCAAGCATTTAGAATATCAAAGCTTAGATTATTGATATTATTAGCTATATCCTCGGAAGCAGTGCCGCTTTCTATATCTGTCAAAAATTGTGTACGAACCGAAGTAGGGAATCCATTTAATTTATCTACAATAGAATTTAATACAGGATTAAGTAAACTTGACTCACATAGTCTTTTTACAGCAGCAGTTTTTTGGGTAGATAGTGCTAATTGTTCTAATTTTTTGCACAAAGCAATATCCGTTGTTCTGCAAAAAGCACAACTATTACTCGGGTCAGGGTTTACTGGTGTCTGAATAAAATCAATAACAGCACCAACACCCGCCGCTTTAATACGCGCAATGACTTGAAAATCTTGTTCTGTTCCTGCTCTCACAATAACCGCAATAACATTATCAGCAGTTTTAACAAAACCGATATTACCCGCCGCTTTTTGAACATTCCCTACTTCAAGAGCCACTTTTGGAAACATCATAGTGCTTGATTCTGTTGCTGCTGCTGCACTTACTTTTAATGCTTGCGCTTCGGCTGTAGTTAGAGTAGTACCAAGTGCTGTTGTTAAATTAATGGCTTGCTCCGTTTCAACTGCACTAACAATAGGAATAACTGATTCTATAAGTGTTGCACTTCTTGCTGTAATTTGCCCAACGTCAAAGGCAGTTCCCGCCGTACCTAATTGAAGCGTTATTAAAAGACCTGTAATCGTTTTTCTCGTACTACTTGCCAAAGCAGGTAGTTTTAACTTAACCCACGAAGTAACCTTCAACTTACCAAGTAGATTATTGAGTTTAGTAAATTGCTCTCCTATCTTACTTAACGTACCTAAAGTAGTTGCACCTGTACCAGCCGCTTTTAATTCACCAATGCCAAAGAAGCACGAAGCAACGTCAAACATAAGTCTGCCTTGATTATATTGGCAACAACGCGTTTGCTCATTAGTAGTACCGAAACAAAATGTTTGACCCCACCAAGTATCAAACTGCTGTCCTATAATAGTTTTGAAAGATTCATAGCTACCATAAACGGCTGTACGTGTTGTAGGGTCTCCTACAAATTTCTTAACATAATTTAAGGCATCTTTAGTGTCATTTCTTGTCGTTTTACATTCTGAATCTAAACCAAATGACGTAAACTCCAAAGGATTGAGCCAACAATTAAAGAATTTAGCAGTACCAACTTGAAATTTAGACGCCAACATTGCTAAATCACCTATGCCTTTAATCATTTGATAAGCACCATCAATAACACCTGCACCAGTTGGCAAAGGTAAACCAATTGAGCTTGACGCAAAATTATTATCCCAAAGACATCTCGGAACAAGATTATCAGCAACAGCACATCCTTGCGTATTAACACCATTACAGTCTTTAACCCAATTTATAATATCTGTAAAAGTAGAAGTTGCAGGACTAACAAATTCTTTAGCAGTTTTCACAAGCTCAAGACTTTGGTATAAATCTTCAAGCTCTCCAAGTGTTAGAGATAATCTGCTTTTAGCACTCAGAGGATTTTTTATATAAGTATCATATTCTGCACTACTTAAAGATAATGTTTTCATCAATAAATCTATTCTCTCAATTAGATTTCTAACCTTATCTTGGTCTTCATTCGGTTTACCCAAAGAGTAAAACCTACCTGTTGTTTTGGCAAAGTCATTTTTAAAAGTACCACTACTGCAACCAACCAAAACTCCTATAATCCAGTTTTTCCCAGAAAGGCTTTGACTCATTGAAGTCATCATTTCCGAAAAAACAAAAGGTTTCGACGGAATTTGCCAACAAAGGTTGGTGCTTTCAAAATAGCAATTGTCAATTATTCTTCTTATTTTTATGATGACATCTTTGCCGACCGTCTCATCAGTAGCAAATGAAGTCAGTAGTTGGCCTGTTTTAATACCATCTAACTTATAGACATATCTTTTGGACACATCATCGTAAATAGCCTTGTACTCTACCTCTCTACCTCCTTCAACCATAGTATAGCCAATTACACTATAATTATTTGACTCAATGATTCTATACTTAAAGGCTGGTTCTGTTTTAATGGGATAACCATCTGGAGTTACGCCCTCATATTTTGGTGAACCAGTACAATTAGGTTCTTCTAAAAAACCGAGTTCTTCTGAAATTTTATAACGCGCTCCCGAGCCAACCAAAAAAGCATCTTCGTCTGAATCAAATATACCTAAAGCAAGTCCAGGGTCATGAATTTGGTCCCACTGATATTTTGACAAATTAATACCACTACCACCATCCATTAAGTTGTTATTCAGTAAGTTAGTTGTAAAATTATAGCCATCAGAAGGATGCTTTAATTTAAACATGCCGTGACCAATTTCATGAGCTATTGTTTTTGCTTGGTCATTGTTATTCAATGTAAATAAGTAGCCAAATTGTTTTCCACGCGGCATATCACCCATGACAGTAGAATCCGAAGCCTTATCCAATACAAACATATAGATAGCCTCTTTGTAAATACTGTTAGCAGTTCTATAAGCCTTATTCAAATTCTTCATTTCAGTAGTAAGCACACTAAATTTACCACTACCTTTTACGTCAAGTCCGTTATTATTAGCATCCCAAGACACATCGTTAAAAGCTAAAGCAGACTCAACTTCCCATTCAACACCAATAGGTTTGTATATGTCATTAAGCTGTTTTTGCATTAATGAAGGGTTTATTTGGGCGTTCTTCACAGGCACTAAAACCAATTTTCGTTTTTGCAACGTGTAAGAAAAAACTGCCACCTTGCCCAAGCTAAAATACTTACCATCTGCCTTTGGATACAAAGCATACAATTCTTGACCATCACCGCCAGGGCCGCCCACAACATTCACCTCATACACACCCGACCCCAAAGATTTACTTACATATTGCATACCTTTTGCCGTAATAAAGCGGACACTATCCGCTTTAAACGTCGCATCGGCCAATAAAACGCTTGCATTGATAATGTCGGGCTTGCCAGGCGCACCTGCTTTGCGGCCAACGCCGTAAGTACCTATCACTTCGTATTTTGTCCGCCAAAGCACGTCTTTGTCGTAAGCTGCTTGATAAGCATCAAAGGCATAAATTGGTTTTTGTGTGCCTATAGGTTGCGTAAAGACAACGCTTCCTTTGTCGCTACTCAATGTATTCAATTCCGTCGAAGTCATCGTCATTGGAACAGTACGCCCAATCGCTATCACTTGTCCATTGGCATTTATACCGTATATTTGCCCTAAATTATCCTTGATAGTCGTTGGCAAAGTAACACCCGTAAAGGTTTGACTTTGACCACCGCTACCTGTAACGGTTATTGTTCCTGTTGCAGCGTTCCACGTAATATTACCTGTACCATTTATAGGAAAATTAGCATAAAAATCCGCCGTATCACGTCCCGAACGCACAATACCGACATTCGTTCCCCCTTCAAAAATGCCATCCACATTCAAGATATTTCCCCAATTCGGGTCATACGCCGTTTGCAAAAACCCCGAAGTCAACTTTTTTTCCGTATTCACCCCAATATTGGTAAACGTCACCTTAATCTTTGTACTTCCCATCCACGGGATTTTCACCCAACCTTCGCCCGTAAAATTGCCATTGCCGCCCGCAACCTTCGTCAGCGTCACGGGGAAATCGCCCGACATAATCACATCGCCTATCGCAAGGCTTGCAATCGGCGTTCCCGCCGCAGGTAAAGGCGGCATTTGCCCACAGTTCAAGCCTTGAATCTGTCCCAATGCCAATGTCGTGGCGCGAAGCGGTGCGCTAAAACTTGTCACGCCGTTCGCGCAAACCCCGCCGACTTTTACTTCGTATTCCGTCGCGGCTTCCAAACCCGTGAGGTTCAAAAACGTGTTCGTCGTCGCTTGTTCGACCCATTCCCATACCGTCGTTGTGCTGTATTTGCGGTATGCCACACGGTAATTGTAGTAAGTCGTCGCGCCTGTCCAAGAGACGGCTATCACATCACTCGCTTTTGCCGTCAAAGCCAAGCCCACGACGGCGGGGCAAACGCTGCCCATCTGAAAACTAAATGTTTCGCTAAATCCGTTGTTTTTAAACAGCGAAATGCCCGATGTGGCCTTCGCCTGTACGCGCCAAGCGTAGGTTTTGCCCGTCGTAAAATTGCTCACGGGGCGTGGCAAAGTGTTCGTTGCCACCGTTGCCCGATACAACACGGGCGCGGTTGCCCACAAGGCTTCTACATTCGTCGCCCCGACAGGCACTTCAATCACCGTCCATTCGTATTGAAGCGGTAAAGCCGTAGTTGCCCTTGACAACCACTGAAAAGAGAGGTTACTCCCCGAAGTTGTTGCAATTTGTTCGCCTCGGCTCGGTTGCGTCAATTGTGGCGCATCGTTGAGCGTGATGAACATAGATTGCCCAATCGGTGCGCTCAAGCGTTGTCCCGTCGTGGCGTTCACCACTTCAAACGACAGGCGGTACACCCCATCTTCCAAAGGTTGCTGATACTGAGGGGTCGAAAAACCCTGCAAATTCTCGAACCTAAAATACGGATTCAAGTCCAAAGACCCTAATTGTCGGGTCACGTAAGGCACTAAATTGAGCGTCGGAACGCCCGTCACCACATCGCTACTCGTCGCAATCAACGTGTTGTTGCGCTCGATGTAGAGTTTCAAACGGACATTCATGGCCCCTAATTCCGCCTCATTGAGCGTGAGGTTCAGGCCCATGATATTGGCACCCGTTGCCGCATATTCCGACCATTTGGCAGGGTAGGGCGTATTGACTTGGAGACTGCCCGTCACGGGCATCGGTTGTTGTCCCATCACCGAAAAAGTGAAAAAACAAGCAAAAAAGGCGATAAGCCAAGAACTATGAGCTGCCCAATTAAGGCTAACCGTTTTTTGAGACCCCCTCAGTATTGTGGGCATTTTGAACGTAAAATGTTGCATAGGATTAGTAGGTAATCGTTTATTAGTATTATCAATAAATTAAAATGTTTATTCAGTAGATTCAGATGTAAAAATTAATATCTCACTTTCATTCTCCATCAAACCCAAAGTAAACTCTGTAAGCTATTTGACTATTTTTTTCAAAAACAAATCCGAAAAATTTAGATAGAATAGGTCTTTTATTCTTTTTCCTATCATACTCAACGTTAAAATAATAAATCCAATGTTCAGTGTCATTAGATGTATTTTTTCTACGTCTGTCAGGCTTACCAAAGTAATTCATAATACATTTTTTTGACACATTCTTACTTTTTATAGTACCTGGATATTGATAATTATCCGCTACTGTATCTGATACAATGTACCATTGAAACATTCTATCGAGTAAATCTTTGTAATTACTCCGCATTGGATAATCATAATCTCCAAGTGCTTTTTTTAGAGGTGCTGCTGTCCAAGATTGCTTGAATCCAGTGGGTAATATGGTATCAAAAGGGCAACTAGGTGCGGCACTTTGACCAGAAAGTTGGACACACAATGCTATTGTGACAAAAAATAAGAACAATTTTTTCATTTCTTCTTTGTTTTCATTCACCACTGTAGCCAGAGTAAGTCTTAAATGCAAACTCGCTATGTTTCTGAAAAACAAATATAAAAAATTCAGAATTTAAAAGGTTTTTATGCCTTTTGTTAGAATAGCTAGCCAAAAAGTAATAAGTCCAATATTCATTTCCTTCCTTCCTATTTTTTTGGCGTTTATCTGGCTTACCAAAATAGGCTACAACACATTTTTTTGATATTTTTTTATTTTTTATGTCGCTCAGTACACCATCTCTATTTTGGTACTCGCCTGGAAACGTATCTGGCACAACATAATACGAAAATAAGCTATCAAGAAGAGGCCTGTATGAACGCCTCCTTGAATAGTCTAGCTGGCCTCTTAATGCTTTTTTAGGTATTGGCATAGCCCAATTTTGCTTGAACTCAAGCGGCAATAACGTATCAAAAGGACAAGGGCAGACAACATTTTGGCATGTTGAATAAGTGTATAATGTCATTTTAATAACATAAAGTAAGTACCATTTTAATTTCATTTTTTCATTTATCATTCTCCGCTAAATCGAGAAAAAGCCCTATACGCAAACTTGCTATGTTTTTCAAAAACAAATATGAAAAATTCAGAACGAAGAGGTCTTTTATTTCTTTTACCAATATGTAGTACACGAAAATAGTAAGTCCAATGTTCATCATCATCATCATCAACTCCTGATTTTTTGCGCTCATTAGGCTTTCCAAAATATGCCATAATACACTTTTTTGATATTTTTTTGCTTCTCAAATCGCTCAATATTCCAGATTGAAACTCTGTACCATTACTTGATGCATTTGGTATAAAATACCCCCAAAAGAGACTGTCTAAAAGAATCCTATATTTTCTCCTAATCGGATAATCTAACTCTCTTTCTAATGTTTTTTGGGGACGTAATGATAGTGGAACACTCATCCAATTTTGTTTAAATTTGGATGGTAATGTCGTATCAAGAGGACAATCACATGTAATGTTTTGGCATGACAGCCAATTGTACATTACTATTTTAATAGCAAAAAGAAAATACCATTTTTTCATTTTTTATTCTTTTTTTGTTTTTCAATAAAGTCTTTAACAAAACTTTTTAAAGGAAAATTTTGACGAAAAATAAGGTCTAAATCAGATATTCTTGGCGGACTTCTCTTGTAAGAGTTAATTTTAGATTCACTATAATCTTCTTTTCTTGCATCCCCGCTCGCCACATATCTACCTAACTTCTTGAAAATCAACCCACTACACCCAAGAACGTGCTGCGCTCGTGAGGTTTTTCAAAACCGATACGTACTATTCGTTGCGTCTCCGACCATAGCCGTCAAGCTAAGCGTCATTAAAGGCACTAAAGAATGTTTTAACTGTATAATTACACGGTACTTTGTTCTTATATTTTTTC
>JAYUKJ010000579.1:0-3441 GCA_043764555.1 Saprospiraceae bacterium | reverse complement strand
GACGGTAGCACGAGGAATAATAATCTCAGCTACAATACAAATCGTACCGATGGTTTATTGGGCAGAAGTTTGGCGGATATGGTCAATATTCCTGAAGTTGGGCCAAATTTTACGACTATTTACCTGAATTCAGGAACAAGTGCGGATAAAGCGGCGGTTACTTCCTACACTTTGACCGTGAGGAAAGGTGGCAACAGTACGAGTCCCATTGTAGGCTCTCAAACCTGGAATAACGCCACAAGTCTTCCTAATCTGCTTTATTTATTTGAATTGGTTGGTTTTGGTTATTTTGCACAACCAGCCAACGTAAATTCAGTTTATCGTGTTGAATTCACGGCAGAAGGTCCTTGCGGAACAAAACAAG
Source organism: Saprospiraceae bacterium (assembly GCA_043764555.1). Taxonomy (GTDB): domain Bacteria; phylum Bacteroidota; class Bacteroidia; order Chitinophagales; family Saprospiraceae; genus JAAFJT01. The sequence goes on along the minus strand of JAYUKJ010000579.1, from coordinate 3,077 downwards.
CCTGGAGTCGTTTCTTCATCACGCCGAACAACGGCACTTGTCCAAGTTGGCCAAATTGTTTCGCAGGTGATGATGGTGTTTTAGTGCAATCGCTCAAACAGCGATTAAGTGACCCTACTGTCACGTTAAAAAATAAGTCTCATATCGAACAAACCCTGCAATCTGTATCCCGAAACCTCAAAAATACGGATAATTCACAGAATGTTCGCGCGTTTCCAAATCCTACAAACGGCAATACCAACCTGGCATTTACCATCAACGAAGCCAATAACGTAGAAGTTCAACTCTACGACATTGCGGGAAAATTGATGGCTACGGCGTTGCCAAAGCAACATTTTGAAAAAGGTACGCACCAAACAACGCTTCCTACTGAGGGGGTTGCCAAAGGCGTCTATATTTACAAAGTTGTTATCGGAAAGGAAACCGTCAGTGGCAAAGTCATTAAACTCTAATTTCTAACAGAATCCCCTCATTGACTGCGGCACAAGTCAATGAGGGGTTCTTTTTTAAAAATCGATACAATTATGAAAAAATACAATTTTTTAATTTTAAGCGTATTGTTTTTTAGTGGGTTGCAAGCTCAAAATATTGTGAAAAATCCAAGTTTTGAAGAATATACTAATTGTCCCGAAGGTCCAAGGTCTATGGTTTCTGAGAATAGTTTAAAGGATTGGACAACCGTAAGTACCACATTTCCAGCAGTTTACGAAAATCTTTGTGGCTATTTTGACCCATTTACAGCATCTCGGAATTCGCATACGGGAAATGGTAGAGTAGGGATTGTTTGCTATGGATGGGAAAACTTTATGTGGGCAGATGGAACGGTCTCTTTTAACGATACGCGGCAGTACATTCAAAGTAAAATGATTGAAAAAATGGAAAAAGATAAAATCTATTTTGCTCAATTTTTTATATCGCCTGGCCGAACTGCTGAATTTATTGCGGACTATGCCTTGCATTTTTCCCCCACGCTTATTCCGCAACAAACGGATAAAAAATCAGATTTTCCGCCTTTGCCACTCAAACCACACATAACGAGTGATTCAATTATCACTCAAAAGCTCGTTTGGACAGAAATAAATGGTTGCTACACGGCAAAAGGAAATGAAGAGTACGTGGTTGTCGGTAATTTTAAAACGGATGATGATACGCGACACATAAAAATAGTTGGCGGTAAAGAGGGCGTTATGGCGGCTAATTTCGATGATATTTCCGTTGTTCAAGTGGATAAATTTCCCGATGGCAATATTTTATTGTGCGAGAAAAGAGACAGCATCAATTTAATCAAGTTCTGCCCGATGTGCGAATTCAAAAGCGCAAGTGGCGATACTTCTACGGCATTTATTGCGTCAAACGTCGGTGAATTTAAGTTCACCGCAAGTTTTGACAAATGTAAATTCAAAAAAGAATTCATCGTAAAAGTGGAAGATTGCACAACTTACGACGTCTTTATTCCGAATATTTTTTCCCCAAACGAAGACGGCAACAACGACGCTTTGCAATTAGGGGTCCCCTCAGTATTTGACTACCAAAAGCTTCAAATATTCGACCGTTGGGGCAGACTATTGTTTACATCGACGAAAAAAGCCGACGAATGGGACGGTCGTTTTAATGGGCAACAGTTGGGACCAGGCGTTTTTATGTATGTTTTTAGATACAAAGACACGCGGACGGGTGAAGAAAAAACCAAAGTGGGCGACGTGACAATTATCCGATAATTGATTTGATTTTGCTTTTTACTTTTCCAAATTCTTCAAAAAGGTTTGGAAATCAAATACCTAATGTTATCTTTGCGCGTCAGAAAATATTTTTCAATCATTTTAATAAAAAAGAGGTATTTCAAATGTTAATTATTGATGTAAAAGACAGCGAAAACATAGACAAGGCACTCAAAAAATACAAGAGAAAGTACGAGCGCTCAGGCACACTTAAGCAATTGCGTCGCCGCAAAGCCTTCGTAAAACCAAGCGTTACGCGCCGTTTCGAGGTATTGAAAGCCGTCTATAAAGAAGAAAAATACGGTAATCATAACGATTAATTGTTATTAGATTGCGTGTTTGCGTTGTTTTAACTTCCGCAAATTGATTCAATTAAGTTTTTGTTTCCAAGAAAATAATCTATGTTTGTTGTGAAATTGGAACGCTTAATTTTTTAAAATAATCAATCTGTGGAACTTCATACCGAACTTTTCTTTCAATATATATCGTCAGAAAAACGCTTGTCCAAAAATACGCTCATTGCGTATGAAATGGATTTAAAACAATTTACTGAGTTTCTGATTCCAGAATGCCTCACTTCCGTCACGGAGGTGAGGCATTTGCACATACGGTCGTGGATAGTAGAAATGATGCAACACGACGCTAATCCGCGCAGCATCAACCGCCGTTTGTCGTGCCTCAAATCCTATTTCAAATTTCTCCAAAAACGTGGACTCGTCATGGGCAACCCGATGGCTAAAGTCGTGTCGCCAAAAACCGCAAAACGCCTGCCCGAAAGCGTCACGGAGCGCAAACTTGACCTACTTTTCACGCAAAAAGAATGGAAAGACACGTTTTCCGACCAACGCAACCGCGCCATTTTGGAAACATTTTACGGCACGGGTATGCGCCTTTCGGAGTTGACTGGCTTGAAAATGTCAAGCGTTGACTTCGGTTCGAGCCGCATCAAAGTGCTTGGAAAAGGCAACAAAGAGCGCCTGATTCCTTTTGGCAAGAATCTGAACGATATACTGAGGGGGTATTTGCGGAAACGCGCGGAACTGTTTCCTGCAACTTTGGTAACCGCTTTTTTCTTGACAAAAGAGGGCGAACCGATTGGCGGACCGAGCGTGTATCAGGTGGTGAAGAAAAATTTATCGCTCGTCACGTCGCAAGACAAACGCAGTCCGCACGTTTTGAGACACTCCTTCGCGACGCATTTATCGGAAAATGGCGCCGATTTGAACGCGATAAAAGAACTTTTAGGGCATACAAGTTTGGCGGCCACGCAGATTTATACGCACAACTCAGTTGAAAAATTGAAAAAAGCGTACGAACAAGCGCATCCGAAAAGTGGAAAAGATTCCTAAATTTTAAATT
>JAYUKJ010000578.1:0-1012 GCA_043764555.1 Saprospiraceae bacterium | reverse complement strand
TTCGCAACTTCTATTCGGTCTCGATTTCGGGCTATCACATTGCGGAAGCTGGCGCAAATCCGATAACGCAACTGGCTTTGACGCTCTCAAACGGCTTTACGTTTGTCGAATATTATTTGTCGCGCGGGATGGACATTGACGACTTCGCGCCGAACCTTTCTTTCTTCTTTTCCAACGGCATCGACCCCGAATACGCCGTCATTGGCCGCGTCGCTCGGCGGATTTGGGCGAAGGCGATGAAGTTTAAATACAAGGGCAACGAACGGTCTCAGATGTTGAAATATCATATTCAAACCTCGGGGCGCTCGTTGCACGCGCAAGAGATTGATTTCAATGACATTCGGACGACGCTTCAAGCCTTATACGCTATTTATGACAACTGTAACTCCTTGCATACCAACGCTTATGACGAAGCCATCACGACGCCGACCGAAGAAAGCGTTCGCCGCGCCGTAGCGATTCAATTGATTATCAACAACGAATTAGGCTTGGCCAAAAACGAAAATCCGCTGCAAGGGTCGTTCATTATCGACGAATTGACGGACTTAGTTGAGGCGGCGGTTTTGGCAGAATTCGACCAAATTACCGAGCGCGGCGGCGTGCTTGGCGCGATGGAAACGATGTATCAACGCAGCAAAATTCAAGAAGAAAGTATGCATTACGAAATGCTCAAACACACGGGCGAATACCCAATTATTGGCGTCAACACGTTCCTTTCGTCAAAAGGTTCGCCGACAATTATGCCTTTGGAAGTCATTCGGGCGACAGAAGAGGAAAAAGTCTTGCAGATTGTTGAATTGACGCATTTTCATCAACTGAATGGTGCAGAAAATGCGGCAGCAATCACTAATTTGCAACGCACCGCCGTCAACAACGACAACGTTTTTGAGCAACTGATGGCGTCCGTGAAGACGTGTTCGTTGGGACAAATTACGAATGCGTTGTTTGAAGTTGGGGGGAAATATCGGCGCAGTATGTAAGCAAAAAGGACCCCTCAGTATAAGACCCTTTT
>JAYUKJ010000577.1:0-1012 GCA_043764555.1 Saprospiraceae bacterium | reverse complement strand
AGTGCTTCTAAATCGTTGAAACTCATGGCGGCAACGACCGAATCTTCCAAAACTTGAATGATTTCGTCACTCGGTTTTTGGGTCATAAAACTCAAAGTCGAGGTGATGCCTTCGTTTTCAAAAGCAAAATAATTGGTGATGTCTTTACCTTGATTTTCGTAATAGCAACACGCCAAACCGCTTATGATGAAGTGGGCATCACGGGCTACGTGTCCTTTTTTCAGTAAAATACTGCCTTTGGGATAGGTTTTTATTCTGAATTTTGGCAACAATAAACCCATCGCTTCTTGCGATAAGCCAAAGGCATCTAAGGAAAATTCTTTATTAATCATAAGGCAAAAATAGTTAAAGTTGGGTGTTTATGAGTCATGCAAATGATGCGATTATTAGACCAAGTTTACGCATTCTTTTTACACGTCCCGACACATCGGGATTACGAATTACACGATTTTTGCGTGAATAAAAATTCGTGTAATTCGTAAAATTCGCTTAAATTCGTGTACAATCATTTAACGATTGTCCACGTTTCAGTGCCATAAAACAAGCCCAAAAAGCCTCTGATATTGAGCGTTTGAGGCGATTTTTGCCACATTTCACACTTGTACGATTTACCTGAATCGGGGTCGTAAACAGTGCCGCCTTTCCATTTTTTATTCTCAAAATACATATTCGAGAGCATGACCATGCCAATCAAAGGTTGCTTTCTCAACGCCGCATTTGGGTTTTCAGTGTCCGTTGCGGGTTGACCTTTGGCATCGGTTGCTTTTTTCAGCCAAGCGAATTTGCCAAAATATTTACCTTGTTTTTCATAGATTTCGATAACCGCTTCTTTGTCCTGAGAAAGCCATTTACCAACGATTTCATTTTGTGCAAAAAGCGACAATTTGCTCAAAATTAAGAGCGTTACGACAACTAATTTTTTCATTTTAAATTTTAACAATGTTTTTGAAAAACGATTTAATTTTTTGCCAAAACGCCTTGCCCAAAATCAAAATAGATAAAACAAAACTGC
>JAYUKJ010000576.1:0-12128 GCA_043764555.1 Saprospiraceae bacterium | reverse complement strand
CACGATTGGCATCAAAAACGTCGCCGAAACTTTAGAAGAAGCCACGGAATATTTTGACAAAAAATTCAAAGTTTTAAAGGTCAAATTGGGCAACAATTTTGACGAAGACATCGAGCGACTCGTGAAATTGCGCGAACGTTTTGGTAAAAAAATGGGCATTCGCGTCGATGCCAATCAGGGTTATTCAATGGAAGAAGTGGTAGATTTTTTTAATAAAACAAAAAAATTAAATATCGAACTCGTTGAGCAGCCGACACTTGTGGGTACTGAGGAGTCCGTTCAGACATTGCCTTTGGCGATTAGACAACGCCTCGCCGCGGACGAAAGTTTAACAAATTTGGACGCCGCTTTTCAATTGGCCGTCAACAAAACCTTCGGGATTTTTAACATCAAACTCATGAAATGCGGTGGCATTTCGGCAGCGCGAGAGATTGCAAACGTGGCAAAAGCCGCGCAAATCGACCTGTTTTGGGGTTGCAACGACGAGAGTATTGTGGGCATTACGGCCGCTTTGCACGTCGCTTTCGCTGCGCAAAACACAAAATACATCGACCTTGATGGCAGTTTGGATTTGGCCGAAGACGTCGTTAAAAGCGGTTTTATTCTAAAAAATGGCGTCATGCATTTGCCAAAAGGCAAGGGTTTGGGCTTAAAAATGTGAAAAAAACGCGTTTATACTGAGGGGTCCCTCGGAAATCAAAAACAGTGTTATATATTGCCCAATAATTTTAAAAACTAACAACAGAATGAAAAAATACGTCCTTTCGATTGACCAAGGCACGACGAGTTCGCGGGCGCTTGTGTTTGACAAACTCGGCAATCCGATTGCGGTTGCGCAGCAGGAATTTAGGCAGATTTTTCCGAAGCCAGGCTGGGTCGAACACGATGCCATGGAAATTTGGCAATCGGTGCAAAACGTCGTTCAAAACGTTTTGCGCGAAGTCAAGCCGTCGGATATTGTGGCCATTGGCATCACAAATCAGCGTGAAACGACCGTTATTTGGGATAAAAACACGGGGAAACCCGTTTATAATGCCATCGTTTGGCAAAGCCGACAAACGATGGGCGTTTGCGACGAATTGAAAGCAAAGGGTTTGGACGCCTCAGTACGAGCGAAAACGGGACTCTTAATTGACGCTTATTTTTCGGGAACGAAGGTGAAATGGATTTTGGACAACGTCAAAGGTGCGCGCGCGAAAGCCGATAAAGGCGAGTTGCTTTTTGGCACCATCGACACGTGGATTTTGTGGAATTTGACGCAAGAACAAGTCCACGTGACGGACGTTACAAACGCCTCACGGACAATGCTTTACAACATTCACGACCTGAAATGGGACACTGAATTGTGCGCCGCGTTGACCGTTCCCGCGTCGATGTTACCGACCGTTATGGAGTCGTCGCACGTCTATGGCACGGCAAAATCGGACATTATGGGCATCGAAGGCATTCCCGTTTCGGGCATTGCGGGTGACCAACAGGCGGCTTTGTTTGGACAGGCTTGTTTTTCCGAAGGTATGGCAAAAAATACATATGGAACGGGTTGTTTTATGCTCATGAACACGGGAACTAAAGCCGTGGCGTCGAAAAATGGCTTGCTCACAACGATTGCTTGGAGCGTCGGTGGCAAGGTGGAATACGCACTTGAAGGGTCGATTTTTGTTGCGGGTTCGGCCGTTCAATGGCTGCGCGATGGCTTAGAATTGGTCAAAGATGCGGCCGATACTGAGGGGTACGCCAAAAGTTTAGCGTCGAGCGATGGCGTCTATGTTGTCCCCGCTTTCGTCGGTTTGGGTACGCCGTATTGGGATTCAGACGTGCGGGGGGCGATTTTTGGCTTGACGCGCGGCTCGTCGAAAGCGACCTTAATTCGGGCAACTTTGGAGAGTATTGCTTTCCAAACGAAGGACGTTTTGAGCGCGATGGAAAAAGACTCGGGCATCAAACTCAAAGGTCTGCGCGTGGATGGTGGCGCCGTGAAAAACAATTTTTTAATGCAATTTCAAGCCAATATGTTGGCCACAAAAGTGGAGCGCCCCGTGGTTCAAGAGACGACGGCTTTGGGTGCGGCTTATTTGGCAGGTTTGGCGGTTGGTTACTGGAAAGACCAAACGGATATTGCCAAAAATTGGCAATTACAAACGCCGTTTAAGCCTAAAATAAAGCGGATGGAAGCCAATAACTTGTACAAAGGTTGGAAATTAGCGGTCAAAGCAGCGCGGGTTTTTAAACCTTAATTTTGGAATATTATTGGTGTTCATGTATTAAAAAGCCGCGTTTCGGAGTCGAAACGCGGCTTTTTAGGCTTTTATACTGAGGAGTCCTTTTACTGCTTTGGAATATTCTTCGGATAATCAAAGCATTTGTAACGTGAAAAGACTAATTTTGTCACCGCATCGTTAGAAATATGAGTAAAAAATGTAAATTAAAATGGCATATTCAGATTTTACAACCCTTCGTAAAGTAAAACAAATATTAGGGCTTCCACATACCCTCACGACACTTTTTTCACAACCCATTACGGAAGTAAAGCCGAGTGCGCATTTGCTTTTTGACATCAAAGAAGCCGAAATACTCGCACCAGTGACTGAAAAATCTAAATCGGAGCTAATTATTGCGCCCGTTTTGAAAGAAGTGCGCCGCAACAATGCGGATAAAGTTGCCTATTTTTCAGGTTTTGCTTTTGATGTCTTACCAGAAAAACAACTAACGGGCATTTGCGATTTCATATTCGGCTACGCACCCCAAACGTTGGAAATAAATGTCCCCGTTTTCTGCGTGATTGAAGCTAAAAATAGAACGCTCGAAGAAGGGTTTGGACAATGCGCCGCCGAAATGTTTGCCGCAAAAACCTATAACGCACAAGACCAACAAGGCACAACAACGATTTACGGCTCAGTAACAAATGGCTACGAATGGGCATTTTTGCAACTTGACGACGACAATTTACTCAAAATAGATACGGACAGATACACGATTCTCAAACTACCGCAATTACTTGGTGTATTTCAAACAATCATCGACAGGCTTTGATAAAATGTTCAAATCAATAAAAAAGCCGCGTTTCGGAGTCGAAACGCGGCTTTTTTGGGCTTTATACTGAGGGGTCCTCTTTTTCGTATGTTTTGCTCAATGCAGAATAAAATGCGTTAAAACAGTTGGTTTTTTGCAAAAATTGCAAAATCTATTTTAATTCTCTCGTACAGCGCTTGGTCGATTTAGTCGAAAAAAGGAGGACTATTTGATTTTTGTTGCCGATAAATTTCCTAATTCGCTACCTTTTTTTTAGATTTATGCCTGAAATTTTCTTAAAAAGCGATAAGACCGTAAGAAATGTCTTTTTTTTGTCACGAAAAAGGCAACAATAAAAACTTATATTTTGAACAACCATTCTGCAAATTTTGCAAATCAAGTTGCAAAATTTGCAACCTAAAGCACCACCTATCCTACCACATCCACGGACACAACAAGTTGAATGTCAACCATATACTATTTTTTTTCTTAATTTTTTCAACTTAAACTTTACTTTGTATGAAAAATAAAATCTACACTTGGCTCGTCGGTTTGTTCCTGCTTTTGGGCAGTCAAACCGCTTGGGCGCAACGCATTACGGGAACGGTTTCCGATGAAGACGGACAAGCGATTCCCGGCGTTACCGTACTTGTAAAAGGGACAACGCGCGGAACAATCACCGACATTGACGGCAAATTCGATTTGGTTGCCGCAAAAGGTGAATCCATCATTTTCTCTTCCATCGGTTATGACCCACAAACAACGCCGATTACTGAGGGCGTTGGAACCTTGGCAATTACGCTCTCGGGTGGCAACATCAAAATGAACGAAGTTGTCGTCTCAGCGCTCGGCATATCGGGCGAAAAGCGTAAAAATGGCTACTCTTCGCAGGAAATCAAGGGCAATGAAGTCGCCGAAACGGGCCGCGAGAATTTCCTCGATGCGCTTCAAGGACGCGTTGCTGGCTTGAACGTGAACACGACAAGCGGTACACCCGGTGCTTCATCGCTCATCGTCTTGCGGGTTGCAACCTCTTTTAGCCAAGACAATCAGCCACTTTTTGTGATTGATGGCGTGCCAATCAACAACAAAACGTTGAATCAAGGCACTTTATCGTCGGATGGCAACAACCGCGGCGTGGATTATTCAAACCCCGCATCGGACATCAATCCGAACGACATTGAAACAATCAACGTCTTGAAAGGACCTGAAGCAGCGGCTTTGTACGGTTTCTACGGCGCAAACGGTGCCATTATCATTACAACCAAAAAAGGCAAAGCGGGTCCGGGCAAAATTACTTATAGCAACAACTTCGGTTTCTCGGAAGTCTATCGTTTTCCCGAAATTCAGAAAGAATACGGACGCGGCATTGCGGGCATCAGCGACAACCGCTACCGCCGTCACTATGGCCCGCGTTATCCCGCAGGGACACAACTTTTTGACAATATTGGGCAGTTTTTTGAAACGGGTTCAAACGCGACGCACAATTTGGCGTTTGAAGGTGGCAACGACAAAACACTTTATCGGGTTTCGGGGTCGATTTTGGACAACAAAGGTGTTACGCCAACAACACGCTTGCAGCGCTATAATTTCCGCGTTGGTGGCTCAACAAAAATCAGTGATAAATTGACGGCTGCCGCCAATTTGAATTTTATAAAATCGGAAAATGATAAAACTGCCCGAAGCACATCGGGTACTTTTACAAACCTCCTATTGTGGCCACAAGAAGATGATATTAGAAATTATGTAAATGCCGATGGCACGCGCCGTAAATTGACGGCAGCGGCCTTTGATACAGATTTAGACAATCCGTACTATGATGTGGAATATAATAAGCTGCGAGATGTAACGGAGCGCGTTTTTGGTAACCTCAATTTGCAATATACGCCCGTAAGCTGGCTCAATTTCACGGGTAATGCGGGCTACGATGTCGGTATTACTGAGGGGTCCTTTTTTCTTAATCCCGAATCAAACGTGGCAACGGCTCGCCGTGGCTTCATCGAACAATCGACTCGCAACGTTAAAGTCTTCAACGCAACGGGATTGGCGCGGGCAACTAAAGAATTCGGTAAATTGAATGCCCAAATCGGCGTCGGTGTGGCCATCGACGAACAACGCGACAATGTTTTGTCGTCAAACGGCATACGGCTTGGCATTCCCGATTTGAAGTCAATCCGCAACGCCGATGCGCTATCGGTTATCGGTTCTCAATTTTATTCAGTGCGTCGGAGTACGGGTTTATTTGCCGATGTTTCATTGGATTATGGGCGTTTTATCACGCTTAATGCGTCAATTAGACGCGATGCGACGTCAACTCTACCCACATCTACCACGCTACGTCCTAAAAATAACAACGTTTTCGTCTATCCCGGTGCCAACATCAGTTTCGTTTTCAGCGAATTGTTGAAAATTAAAAACTTCGATTTTGGTAAAATTCGCTTCGGTATTGCGGGTTCGGGACGCGACGTGCCGCCTTACCAAATCAAATCTGATTTGCAACCACAGTTGACAACGGGCGGTGGTTATGCGCTCGGTTTCACGGGTAATAGTCCCACTTTGCAACCTGAAATTATTCGTTCTTACTCGGCGGGTTTGGAGTTAAATTTTTTCAAAAACCGCATTGGTGCTGAAATCACTTACTTCAACCAAGTCAACGACAACCAAATCTTGCGCCTCGTGCGGTTGAGCTACGGAACGGGTTTTGTGCTTCAAAACTTTAACGGCGGAAAAGCCTCGGCGGAAGGTGTTGAAGCCGTTTTGACCATCGTGCCAATTAAAAAGAAAAATTTTGATTGGACAAGTATCTTCAATTTTGGCAAAGGACAGAGCAAGGTTTTAACTTTTCCAGCGGCACTACCTGAATTTTACGTCTCCGATTCTTGGCCTTACGCCAATGCGCGCGCAAGCATTTTTCCCGATGGCAATATGACGACAATCGCGGGTTACACGTATCAGAGAAATAATAGAGGCGATATTCTCGTCAATACAGCGGGTTTGCCGCTTATAAACAATACATTTACTAAGATTGGCGACCGCCAACCTGATTTCTCACTCGGCATTATCAATAGATTTAGGTACAAAAACGCGTCGTTGAGTGTCAACTTAGACGTTCGCCGTGGCGGTGATGTTTTCAATGGCAATGCTCAATTTTTGTGGAACTCTGGTTTACATCCGAACCAAAACAACCGCGAAGAACCCATTATTGTAAAAGGCGTAGTGAACGATGGCAAGCAAAATTCGGAAACACCGACACAAAATACCGTTCAAGTTGTGCCTTACACGAATAATGCTTACTACGGCGCTGGTGCCTATGCCGAAGAATCTTTTATTGAAAAAGACATCAATTGGCTACGGATTAGGGATGTGCGTTTGTCTTACTCATTGCCACAAAGTTTTTTGAAAAGAACCAAAACATTTACGAATCTATCAGTCTTCGTGGCGGGTACGGATTTGTATATGTGGACAAATTACTCAGGCGCTGACCCAAATGTTAATGGCGTAACGCCAAGTACGGGCGGTGCAGGCGCGGGGGGGTTCGACTTTGGCACACTTGCCGCACCGCGCGTCGTGAGTTTTGGCTTAACGGTCGGTCTATAAAAATAATTAAAAAACACCTCCTCACAATTAAGTGAAAAATGAAAAGTGAAAAATGTGGATACAACCTATCATTTTTCACTTATCACTTAATACTGAGGGGGTCAAAATAAATTTAAAATATGAAGGCTTTAAAATACAGTTTTCTCATGCTTTTGGTCGCATTTTCGGCGGTAAGTTGCGACAAATATCTCGACGTTAACACCAATCCGAACGTGCCACAAGCCGCGCCTGCACACTTGCTTCTGCCGCCGATGTACACCAATATGGCGCTCGGTATTCAGATTGATGGGCAATATATTGGCAAATACACCCAATATTGGGCGCAAACAACGGCGCTCGATTTTTGGGATGCACATGGCTACGGCGCGGGTAACGACCGTGGCGGTGAGGCTTGGCGAACACATTACTTTGGCGTTGGCAAAAATGTCGATTTGATGATTGACGACGCGCGCAAACGCAATTTGCCCGCTTATATTGGGCTTGCCTACGCCATTAGAGCGTGGACTTGGCAGACTATTGCCGATATGCACGGTGACGCCGTTATCGTGAAAGAGGCGTTTGACCAAACATTGCTCACGTTCAATTATGATTCGCAGGAAATCGCTTACGCGGAATCGAATCGGCTGTGCGACTCGGCGCTCCTTTATTTGGACGCGAAAGGCGGCGCGGTTGACGCAAATTTTAACGCTGCCGAATTGGCGTACAATGGGGATTTGTCGAAGTGGAAAAAATTTGTAAACGGTGTTTTGGCGCGTAATGCCCACCGTTTGACCAATAAAGCAAGCTACAATGCCGACAAAGTAATCACCTATTGCGACGCCGCAATGGCAACAAATGCGGATAATTTCCAAGTGACTTTCGCCAGTACGAAATCGCAGGACGGACATTATTTTGGCACTTTACGCGATAATATACGCCTTTTCCGCGCATCAAAATACATCGTAAGTCTGCTCGATGGCAAAAACACCGCGATGCAGGGAGCAGTTGACCCGCGTTTGCGCTTGATGTTGCCGCAAAACTCGGCAACCGATACCGTCGTTGCGGGTGTTGACCCAACCGCTGGCTTGGCTGTGGGTCAAGTGACGCCTTCTTTGTGGGGAACAGTGGCAAATCCTGCGGCATCGGGCATCTTGGGACGGTGGCTGTTTAGCGACAAAGCGAAGTTTCCAATTATGACTTATTCCGAATTACAGTTCATAAAAGCGGAAGCGCAATTTCGGAAAAATGACAAGTCGGGCGCTTTGGTAAGCTACAAAAAAGCGGTCGATGCCCACGTTGATTTTGCCAATTCTTTCGCAAACATCACGGGTAATAACCCAACAGCCGCCGTAACGCCAGCTCAAAAAACGGCTTTATTGGCCAATACTAAGATTATCCCGACGGTCGCCGATAGCTTAACGATGGACAGAATCATGCTCCAAAAATACGTTGCTTTGTGGGGTTGGGGATTTTTGGAAACGTGGAATGATATGCGCCGTTTCCACTACGGTTTAGATAAATTTAAGGGAGAAACGGTCTATTCAGACTTTAAAACACCCGAAGTTACGCGTTTATTCGCAGGAAACGGCGGCAAATTGGCTTACAATGTCCGCCCACGCTACAATTCTGAATACATTTGGAACCGCGCAGCACTTGAAAAAATCGGTGGTTATGACGCCGATTATCACACCCGTGAGCCGTGGTTTATTAAGCCTTAATGCCTAAAAAAGACCAAAAATCGGTTTCTCCGATGTTCGGAATGCCGTAAGGACGTCATATACTGAGGGGTCCTATTTTTTAAATAAATCTTTAACGTCGTCGAGGTTTTAAACCTCGACGACGTTCAGAGATGCATCCTAATTTAAAAACTAAAAATAATGAAAGTAAAATATAATATTTTCGCAGCCTTACTTTTGACTGCCTTAACGGTCTTCGTTGCGTGCGAAAAAAACGTCATTTCGACGCCAGGAGACACGCCCGTTGGCGCAAGGGTTAAGTTTTTGCTCGCTTGTTCCAACTGCCCAAGTCTGCAAATGACCGCCAATGGGCAAATCATCAATCCGACTGGTCTTGCTTACGGCACAGCATTTCCCACGAGTGGCTACGCGGTTTTGCCGACGGGTGATGTGACTTTGGATGTCATCCGCACCGATTCGAGTAAGAGCCTTTTTTCGGCAAAAGTGAGCCTTGTCGATGGCAAATATTACTCCGTTTACGTCGGTGACACGGTTCCAACGCCCTCTATTTCCCTCATTGAAGACGACATAAAGGCGTTTCAGGACACCTTTTTGCGCGTCCGTTTCGCCCATCTGCTGACAGGAAAAACAAAAGACACGCTTGAGTTTGTTCGTAAAAATGATAATACGGTCCTCGCAACGGGCGTCACTTACGGAAAAGCGAGCGAATTTAAGTTTGTTCCTTCAACATTGGCGGACACTTTTTTCTATCGAAAAGTGGGTACAACAGCCATTTATCCGCTCACAACCAATTCAATTATAAGCAATAGAAAAGCGCAAACGCTCACTTTTCTCGCGCGGGGTGTCAATAACAAGATAGGAACAAGCGCTCAAATTCCTAAAATAGACTGGTGGGTAAATCGTTAACAATCAATGTTTTACAAACTAAAAAGCCGTTCCGACATCTCGGAACGGCTTTCTTTTTGCCAAAAACGCGTTTATACTGAGGGGTCCTTTTTTCTGAACTTATTACATTTTTTTACGCCGCATTTACACCTTTTTTAGGGTGTTTCCTACTTTCTATTAAAGTTGTACCTTTGCCCAATATTTTTAACAAACTTATTTTAACATCCTTCTATGAATCAACGCGCTCTAATTCTGGCAGCCTCCCTTTTATGCTTCTTTAATTCAATTTCTGCAACAACTTTTACCTCCATGCCCGTAACAGGAAATTGGAATACGCCCAGTTCTTGGGCCAATAATGCTGTTCCAACAACGTTTGACGACGTGATTATCAACGCAGGAAGCACCATAACGATTGACCCGACGGCGGGCATTAGCTCGTGTAAGTCGTTGACTGTCAATGGCAAGCTCATTTATGCCAGCACCGCCAGTTTCATCGTTGGCGACTTCAACAACCGTACAGCAGAGTTTATTGTCAACGGCACGTTTGAGTTTTCCGTCGGCTACGGTTTTACCATCTACGGCTATCTGAAATTCAACGCGGGTTCTGTCTTCAAAATGTATTCGGGCGGGATGATTATCGACGGCACGCTCGGTGCAGGCACGAGCGTTGCGGCAAATCAACCGCTTTTAGACGTGACCGATATTGGCACTTTAGACGTCTATCGCAGCACAATTGCCATCCGAAATCCGCATTTCGACGCCGCCACACCGTGCATTGCGGGCGCAAAACGCTTCGGCAACACCATTGCTTTTGGTTCAGGCACGTCGCCCGATGTGAACAATAACTACTTGGTTTCGGAAACGAATAAGCCCGTTTTTAGCAATATTGAGGTCAATATTTTCAACACAACCGCCATCACAAGCCGCTTGAAAGTCACCAATATTCAAATTGACAGCGCCGTAAGCGTCATTTCGGGAACTTTTTGGAACTATTCGACCGCCACGCCCGTCAAGGTAAAAGGCGATTTCAACATCAGTCAAGGCGTGAATATTATTGGCAATTTTGAATTCAACGGCACGGGACAGCAGAACATCAATCCGCAATATTCAAGCGGCGCGACCTTAGTGACTTTTCAAGGCGATTTGATTGTCAACAATCCGACGGAAGTGAAAAGCAAAATAAACGTCACCATTCAAGGCGGCGATTTGCGGTTTATTCAAGGCCGTTTTGACACCGAAGCGAAACTTTTGACGCTCGAACGCCCACCAATTGCCGCAAACAGCAGCAGCTACATTATAACGTACAATTTTTATCAAGACATTGGTCACGTATTAATAAAAAATATTGTCGGAAAGACGCTTTTCCCCGTCGGCACGTCCACTTCTTACGCACCCGTATGGGTCAATCCGCCAACTGTTAGCAATTTTAAAGTGTCCGTCACGCCCTACATCACCATTCCTGCGAGCGGTTTGACGCCACCGCCCTATGAATACATAAATTTAAAATGGGATGTAACGCGGGTTTTTGGCGCGCCAACGGCAAGCCTTACCTTCCAATGGAACACATCGGACGAAACGACGGGATTCACGAATTTACGCGACCATTGCGCCATTTTTCACCACAACGGCTTGGCTTGGGAAGATTTGACTTACACAGTCGGTGCAACGTCGGTTGGGTCTGTTCACACTAAAACGGCCACAAATGTGGGTTCATTTTCACCCTTTACGCTTTTTGCATCGGCTGTTTTGCCCGCAGAAATCAGTGAATTTAAAGGCAAAAAGGTCAATAATCGCGCGCAATTGTCGTGGACAACGGCATCGGAAAAAGACGTTCAAGGCTTTGAAATTGAGCGAAATACTGAGGGGTCCCTTTTTGAAACAATTGGCTTTGTAAAAAGCCAAGGCGCGTCAAATACCTCAACAAACTATGTATTTTGGGACAATAATTTCGATAAAACTGCTTATTATCGCTTAAAAATAATGGGATTAGACGGTAAAGAAACGTATTCTAAAATCATCAGCATTGAAAATAAGGCTCAAAAAGACGCTATTTCGATTTTTCCAAATCCAATACTTAGGGGGTCTGTTTTGAATATTCAATCGGCAGGCAATACCGACTCAGATAAGTTTAAAGTCGAAGTATTTAACGTAAATGGACAATTAATCACGCAGCAACGCGGCATTGCGCCCCTTCAAACGGATTACTGGTTAAATGGTGTTTATCTTGTAAAAATTGTAAACAATGTAAATGTAGTAACTTTTAAAGTTATTAAAAATTAGAAGAAATGAGACCCCTCAGTATAAGTGCTAAAAAAGCCGCTTTTCGACATCGAAAAGCGGCTTTTTTAGCACTTATACTGAGGGGTCCTTTTTTTGAACTTTCTTACTAATTATTCTGAATACGGGCAACTAATTCCGTTATTTCTTCCAAAGAAATATCCAATGCTTCCGAAATTGACGGAACTGTTTCGCCCTGCTGCAACAACATTTTGATTGATTTTAGAAGCCTATTTTGAGATAATTCGGCTTTTTGTTCAAACTGCTCGGCTTTTTGTTCAAACTGCTCGGCTTTTCGTTCAAACTGCTCGGCTTTTCGCTCAAGTTGCTCGGCTTTTTGCTCGACTTTAGCAAAACGCTTTTCCTGTGCTGCGGCTTTACGCGCCAATTTTTCTTTAAAATCCTCAGCCATTCTTGCCATGTGAATGTCATACATATACAAGTCCGAGACGTATTTGAACTCGTCGGGCGATAATTTATCTTTTCGGATTCTACTGATGACTTCTGACATTTCTTTATCGGATTTATATTTTGAAAAATCTTCTTCTTTGTTATTCGGATTGCGGCTGATATTGGCAACATCAAACCATTTGAAATAGGGTAAATCTACGCGTTTGTTTTTCACAATATTTTTTTGAAAAACATAAATCATCCTATTTTGAGCAAAAAAATCCAATCCTTTGG
>JAYUKJ010000575.1:0-980 GCA_043764555.1 Saprospiraceae bacterium | reverse complement strand
TTCCGCACCGTTCAGGGTGGCCCATTTGAGCAATGTCTCCAACGGTACATAGCTTTGAAACCGTTGAATCGTTTTCATTTCTTCGATGATGGATAGCTGCAATTTGAGGTCAAACTGTCCGTTCCAATCGTCATGCGGGCGTTCGTGTCCAAGAAATTTTGATAGTTCGGCAACCGATTTTCGATGTACAAATTGGCATTCGGACACGTTGCCCAATAGACATTTGGCGACCAATTATGCGCCGCTTCAATATCGGCTTTCGCGGTCAACGTATTATGAACAAACAACGTGCGTACTGAGGGGTTCATATTCGCCAAGGCGTAATGAATCGCGGTCTGTTTTGGCGCAACAAAACCGTCGAGCGAGATGCCAAACTTGCCGTAAAAATCGTAAAAACCGCCTTCGCCACGCTCAAAAAGGTCTTGTTCGGGCTGCGTCTCTTGGTTGTGTATGCTGACTGTTATGTTCGATTTTTCGTTAAAATCATTGATTTTTTCAAACAATTTCCTTGAAACCGAATAAGGCGCGTGCGGCACAACCGATTTTCGACTGCCTACCGCCAAGTTCAATACATCGTAAACGCCGCGATATTTATCAAATTCAGCGTCCGCATTTTGTTCTTGCAAAAAGTCAAACATCTCGATAAAAGTGTAATATCGAAGGCGGCCTTTCGCTTTTTGAACAAACGTATCCCGCACATTTGATATATCACCGACGGCCACAATGCCGCTTTTCAGCATATCGTTTTCGGTCTTTTCAATCGCTCGCGCAATCACTTTTTCCGCCGCTCCACGCTTCGTCACGACGCCCGTGATGAACGGAATTAATGTCGTTCCCGTAGCGACCAAACCTTTCATGTGCGACAATTCAAGGTGACAATGCGTGTTAACAAACCCGGGCGTAATCGTACCTTTTCTAACGTCAAGGCTCGTCAAATCGTGGTTTTCACGGCGGTCGAGCGCAAGAATTTTACCGTTGTC
>JAYUKJ010000574.1:0-1020 GCA_043764555.1 Saprospiraceae bacterium | reverse complement strand
AATGTACTAAAATGCCTTGAAAATGCCCAAAATACTGAGGGGGACTATTTTAAAAATTTTGATTTTAAAACTATTTTGTTTTAAAATAAGATGTAGTTTTGCTAAACATTTTGTATTTAAAATTAATTTTTTTTCAGATTTTTTTAAAATCAAGGCTCAATTAGGGTTTCAAGTTGCTATTGAAAAGTGTTGCCACTACGTGGCAATAAAACCTTACTGATAGAGTTTGTTACGAATATGTTGTCGCTAACGCGACAATAAAGGGTTAAAATATGGCTCATTGTCGCGTTAGCGACAACATATTTGTAACAAACGCATGGTAAATCATCTCGCTTGTCACGTAGTGACAACACCATTTAGTAGCAATTTGAAACCCTAATTGAACCAAAATCAATATTTAAAATGGACAATCAATTAACCGTTTTTGAGCAAAAAGACATTCGCCGCGTTGAACACGAAGGCGAGATGTATTTTTCGATAATTGATATTATCGAAGTGTTGACGGATAGCGCAAATCCGCGTAAATACTGGAGCGTACTGAAAGTGCGAGAACCGCAGTTGGCTACAATTTGTAGTCAACTGAAATTGAAGGCCGCCGACGGCAAAAATTATAAGACGGATTGCGCGAATACTGAGGGGGTCTTCCGCATTATGATGTCCGTGCCTTCGCCGAAAGCCGAGCCGTTTAAATTGTGGTTGGCACAAGTCGGAAAACGGACGTTGGATGAAACCGAAAATCCTGAATTGTTGACCGAGCGACAAGCCGAAATATATAAAGCAAAAGGCTACTCTGATGAATGGATTACGCGCCGTTTGCAAAGCATTGAAGTCCGTAAATCGTTGACCGATGAATGGAAAAATCGCGGCGTTACTGAAGGGTCCGAATATTCGATTTTGACGGCGACGATTGCCAAAGGAACGTTCGGTTTGACGCCGACCGAACACAAGGAAGTGAAGGGGTTGCAGCAGCAAAATCTGCGCGACCACATGACGCCTTTGGAATTGATTTTCACCGCTTTA
>JAYUKJ010000573.1:0-12154 GCA_043764555.1 Saprospiraceae bacterium | reverse complement strand
AAAGCCTCCCCGCTGATGAACTCGGACGCATCACAAAGGGTGCGGCAAAAGCCATGCTCGGTAAAGTGATTTTGTTCCAAAACAGCGCGGCGCGGATGGGCGAAGCGGCAACTTTATTTGAAGACGTTATCAATTCAAACGCTTACGCCTTGGAGAAAGTCTATGGCGACATCTTCAAACCCGACAACAAGTTTGGCAAAGAATCCGTCTTTGAAATCCATTGCTCTGGCAACCGCAAAGGCGACTGGGGAATAGGCGTCGATGGTAACGAAGGCAACAAAGACGTACAGTTTTGCGGAATGCGCGATTTTGCAGGCGCAACTTATGCTAACGGTTGGAGCTTCTGCCCCGTTTCGTTGGATTTGGTGAATGCTTTACAAGGCGACCCGCGCTTTTCTGCGACTATGGTTGACGGCAAAGCCTTGAAAGCAGCGGGTGCGTCTTACACGGCGGGTTATCAAAATACGGATTATTTTATCAAGAAATACGCGCCACTCGCGGCTTTCAAAGCCACCTCTGGCGAACCCGCTTTGAACTGGGGTTACAATATCAAAGAAATCCGTTTGGCAGATGTCTTGCTTTTGGCGGCTGAATGTTTCAACCGCAGCGGCAACGACGGCAAAGCTTTAACGTATTTGAACCGCGTTAGAACCCGCGTTGTTTTGCCTTCTAAAACATCGGCTGGCGCAACGTTATTGCAAGATATTTACGACGAACGCCGCCTTGAATTGGCAACCGAAGGACACCGCTTTTGGGATTTGTTGAGAACGGGCAAAGCGGCAACCGTTTTGGCGGGTCAAGGCTTCAAGGCGGGTAAGCACGAGTTGTTGCCGATTCCGCAGTCAGAAATTGACATCATGCAAGGGAATTTTAAGCAGAATGTAGGGTACTAATGTCTGAACTATGATTCACAGTTCAGACAATTTACAATAATCAAACAAATCACAGTTTAAGAATGAAAGAAATACGCTCAGTCCAATACGTTTTCGCCTTCGTCTTGCTCTCATTGTTGGGTTGCAAACCACAGCTTGACGACACAATAGACGTTGGTCCGTTGCCAACCGCCGCTTTTGAGGTTACGCCAACGTCGAACGCCAATCGGTTCACTTTGACTAATAAATCGGTCGGCTCATTTCTCCAAAAATGGGATTTAGGCGACGGCACAACCGCCGACAGTTCGGTCGTTATTGTTGCTTATCCCAAAAAAGGAACTTATAAAGTGACCCTAAATGTGTTCAGCAAAGGTGGTATGGGAACCTTGACGAAAGATATTGTGGTTGCCCAAGACGATGCGTCGGCTTGCACGGGCAACATCAAATTGCTCACGAATTGCGGTACAAAAAAATGGAAACTCTCGCCCGAACCGGGTTCATTGTGGGTCGGTCCAGATGCTACTTTCGGCACAACTTGGTGGGAAATTCCTGCAGCCGATGTTGCGACACGCACCTGTATGTACAACGACGAATACGCTTTTAGCGCGGATGGTACGTTTAAATACGACGCGAAAGGTGATTTTTGGGCGGACGAAGAAGGCGGCAATCCGTTTCCCGCGGCCATGGGTTTGCCAATTGGTTGCCAACCGACTTCGGCTTTAACGTCGGCTTATGCGGCGTGGGGAAGTGGCAGTGCAAGAACGTTTACGGTCAATTTGACAGAACTTAAAGTCATTGGCACGGGCGCGTTTATCGGTTTGTACAAAGCTGGAAACGGCATCGTCGCACCAGTTCCGCAAACCTCAACGACGTACCAAATTAAGGAATTAACCGCCACACGCATGGTGGTTTATGTCAAATTCGGAACGGTCGGCGTGTGGCGTTTTACGCTCATTCCCGTTTAGGTTTTGTCCTTCATTTGTCGCTCTTTGTCAGTCAAAAAGAGCGACAAATGAAAAAAGAAGACCCCTCAGTATAAAAGGCATTTTAACCGTTTTTGCTATTAGATTCTTAAAATCAAAGATTATGAAAAAGATATTTGTGCTATTGTCCATCGTTGTCGCCTGCGCTAATTGCGGCACAAAGACACCCGTTGAACCCGTTCTCGCGGCGCCGACTATCAGCATCAGCAGCATTTCGCCGTTTGAAGGCGATGCACCGACGTCAACGGTGACTTTCAAAGTTAGCATGAGCCGTGCGATTGACCAAGCCGTGACGATTGATTTTGCAACCGCCGATGGTACAGCGGGCGCGCCTTCTGATTACGTAGCAAAAACGGGAACCATTACTATTCCTGCCAAAAGTACGGAAACGTCTATCGACATCTCCGTCGTGGGTGATACCTTAAAAGAAGCCGACGAAACATTCAGCGTCACGTTGTCAAATCCTAAAAACGCGACAATTACCACGGGAACAGGAACGGGAACAATCCGCAACGACGATACCTACGTTTTCATCCCATCCGAAGGCTACGAAACACCGACATCTTACACAGGTTACGCGAGCGTTTGGAATGACGAATTCAGCGGCACGGCACTCGACCTCTCGAGCTGGAGTTTCGACGTTGGTGGCGACGGTTGGGGTAACCAAGAACTGCAATACTACACGAACAACCGTCCCGAAAACATTTATCTCGACAACGGTAAACTCATTATTCAAGCCAAAAAAGAAGCATTTAGCGGCAGTCAATACACATCAAGCCGCATTATTACAAAAGGTAAAAAAGAATTCACCTTCGGACGCGTTGACATTCGCGCCAAACTGCCCGTTACCAAAGGCATTTGGCCAGCCTTGTGGATGTTGGGCAAAAAGATTGACCAAACAAAATGGCCGACGTGCGGAGAGATTGACATCATGGAACTCGTTGGCACTGAACCGAATAAAGTCCACGGAACGATGCACTGGGCATCCGCATCAAGCGCATCAACCCGCGTACAATACGGCACAAGTTATACCTTGCCAACAGGTACTTATGCCGATAAATTTCACGTCTATTCCCTAATTTGGGAGGCCGATAAGATTGAGATTTTTATGGATGATATTTCTTATTGCAAATTCAATAGGTCAAGTGTCGGTGCGGCAGGTTATCCATTCAACGAACCGTTCTTTTTGCTATTCAACGTCGCCGTTGGTGGTCAATGGCCTGGTCCACCCGATGGCACAAGCGTTTTTCCGCAACAAATGGTCGTGGATTATGTGCGGGTCTTTAAGAAGTTGTAGGTATTGTAGGTTGTATAGCTTTCCAAAAGTTTTAAACTTTTGGAAAGTTCTTCCTCGAAAACCACAACCCCCTCAGTATTTCACCTAAAAACTTAGTTATCAATGCTTTATAATAAACTAACCACGACGTTAGCAGTTATCGCTTTGTCTTTTAGCAGTTGCGACACGCCAAAAGCGGTCAAATCAGTCGCTAAAACGCTTTCGCCGAAAGACGAATTAATAGAAACCCTACTCGCCAAAATGACTTTGGAGGAGAAATGCGGTCAACTCAACTTCGTCGTCGGTTCCATACTGACGGGTCCGTCGTTGGCCAATCCGACGAGTTCTAAAGACATGGATGCGCAGATAAAAAGCGGGGCGATTACGGGCGTTTTCAACACAAACGGGGCTAAAAACATTCGGCATTTGCAAGAAGTGGCCGTGAAAGAGTCGCGTTTAGGCATTCCGTTGTTGATTGGGGCGGACGTGATTCACGGCTATAAAACGGTTACACCCATTCCGATTGCCGAAGCCGCAAGTTGGGATTTAGCGGCGATTGAAGCGTCGGCGGCCATGTCGGCGGCAGAATGTGCGGCAACGGGCATCAACTTGACTTTCGCGCCGATGGTGGACATTGCCCGCGACGCACGGTGGGGTAGGGTAGCGGAAGGTTCGGGCGAAGACCCGTACTTGGGCAGCCTGATTGCGGCGGCAAAAGTCAAAGGGTATCAAGGCAAAAACCTCGCGGCGTCGAACACAATCGCGGCGTGCGTCAAACACTTTGCGGCGTACGGTGCGGCGGAAGCGGGGCGCGATTACAACACGGTCGATATGTCGGAACGCCGCTTGCGCGAAACGTATTTGCCACCGTACAAAGCGGCGGTTGACGCGGGTGCGGCGACGTTTATGAATTCATTCAACGAAATTGACGGCGTTCCCGCAACGGGCAATCCGCATTTGGTGAACGAAATACTGCGTAAAGAATGGGGTTTTAAAGGTTTGGTGATGTCCGATTGGGCGTCAATCGAAGAAATGATGGCGCACGGCGTCGCGGCGGATAAAGACGAAGCGGGTATCATGGCACTCAACGCGGGTTGCGATATGGATATGATGTCGTTTATCTATTCTAAACAACTACCGCAACTCGTCAAGTCGAAAAAGGTGGATATTAAACTTGTTGACGTTGCCGTTCGTCGGACGTTGGCACTCAAATATGACTTGGGTTTGTTTACAAATCCGTATCAATACGGCGACGAAGCAACGGAGAAAGCCGTCGTTTTATCGAAAGAAAGCCGCTCAATTGCCTTGGATATTGCGAAGAAGAGCATCGTTTTATTGCAAAACACAAGCAAAACACTACCTCTCAGTAAAAACGTCAAAACCATTGCTTTGATTGGTCCATTTGCCGAAGACAAGGCGGAACTCAACGGCACGTGGTCATTTTTTGGCGAGGCCAAAGACGCCGTGACGGTCATTGACGGCATTCGCGAAAAGGTCGGAAAAGACACGAAGATATTGACGGCAAAAGGCGCTGATTTTTATTCAATGGATAAATCGGGTTTTGCGGAAGCCGTTAAAATCGCCGAACAATCGGACGTCGTTGTCGTCGCCGTCGGTGAATCGGCGGTTATGAATGGCGAAGCCGCGAGCCGTTCCGACATTCGGTTGCCCGCCGCCCAAGAAGATTTGGTGAAAGCAATGATGGCAACGGGAAAACCCGTCGTCGTCCTTGCGTTCCACGGTCGCCCGTTGGATTTGAGTTTCTTGGAAGCATCCGAGAAAGACAATGGTAAGTTGAAATCTGGCATCTTGGAATTTGGAATCTTGGAATCTGGAATTAATACCCCCTCAGTATTGGCGTGTTGGACGCTCGGAACGGAGACGGGACACGCGATTGCCGACGTACTTTTTGGCGATTACAATCCGACGGGACGACTGCCGATGTCGTTTCCACGCAGCGTTGGGCAAGTGCCGATTTATTACAGTTACAAACAGACGGGTCGCCTCTACGGTGGTAAATACGATGAACCCGCGTCGGATAGGGTGTATCAATCGAAGTACAGGGACGTGAAGAATTCGCCGTTGTTTCCTTTCGGTTTTGGTTTGAGTTACACGACTTTCACGTATGCTAACGTCGTTTTGGATAAATCCAACCTGACAAATAACGACAATATCACTGCCTCAATCACGCTCACAAACACAGGCACCCGTGACGGTGAAGAGACGGTTCAATTATACATCCGCGACTTGGTGGGCAGTGTCACCCGACCCGTTAAGGAACTCAAAGCGTTCCAAAAAATCCAACTCAAAGCGGGAGAATCGCGACAAGTTCTCTTTAAAATCACGCCGTTCGACTTGGCTTTCTATCGAAAAGACATGACTTGGGGAACCGAAACGGGGCAATTCAAAGTATTCATCGGTCCGAACGCCGAAACGATGAACGCCGCAAGTTTCACATTAAAATAGCCGCGTAAAAACGCGTTGAAATCGCGTGTTTTTACACCATAAAACTAAGGAAAAGTGCTTCTGCACTTATAGTCCTTGTACTTTCTGCGTGCCTAAATGAAGGAAAAGAGCTAAAAAAGGGACCCCTCAGTATAAAAGGCATTTTGAGCATTATTCATCGGAATCGTCGGTTAATTAACGCAACCGCTATTTACGGGCGAATAAATTCGCCCGCTATTGATTTTAACCGCGTTTGAACATCAATAGCGGGTGAATTTATTCACCCGACCTCAAATGCGATAATTAACCGATAATGCCATTATTCATTATCCATTAACCATTATCAATGTATTTAAAACTAAAGATTTGATGAAAAACGTTACACTTATTCTCCTTTTCACGTTAGGTTTCAACGTGTTTTACGCCAACGCACAACTCTCGGTTTACACCGAAGGCTTGCAGCCGGGTATGACATTCAACGAGTTTGGCGGCTCAAATGCGGGCGCAACAACCGACGATGCCACCGTTGCCCACACGGGTACAACGTCTTTGAAAGTCGTCGTTGGTGCGGCGGGTTACGTCGGCGGTGCCATCAAAGCGGCGGCACCAACTAACCTATCAACCTACAACGCCCTGACGTTTTGGGTCAAAGCGAGTGCCGCAAAGACGCTCAACACGGCGGGTATTTTCAACAACGGCGCGTCGAACGTTTATCAAACGGAATATAGAAACGTTGCCGTCACGACAACGTGGACGAAAGTCACGATTCCCATTCCAAACCCGGCTAAAATAACGGCAGAAGACGGCTTGTTTCACTACGCAGAAGGCGGCGACGAAGGCGCTTACACGCTTTGGTTCGACGATATTCAGTACGAAACGGTGAGTTTGACGGCGCCCGTTGCGTCAATGGCTACCGAAACACTGAGCAAATCCGTGGGTGATGGTTTTGAGGCGAGTGGTTTGACCTGCACAATTGGCGGTGTGCCTTTGGCGGTCGAAAAGGCGAGTTTTACGTTCACGAGTGCCAATACGGGCGTGGCAACGGTGAGTGCGCTTGGCGTCGGTGCGGCAGTTGGCGTCGGTTCGGCGGCGATTACGGCTAAGTTGGGAACGACTAACGTGTCGGGAACCTTGACCGTCAACGTCTCGGCGGCTCCTTCAGGACCTTCCGTTGCCGCACCGACACCGACAAGACCCGCCGCCGACGTAGTCTCGGTATTCAGCAACACGTACACAGATTTGACGGGAACCAATTTCTTTCCGAATTGGGGACAAACGACCGTTGTTTCGGACGTGTCAATCGCGGGTAACTTGACCAAGAAGTACGCAAGTTTTAACTACGAAGGCACGCAGTTTGGTACGCCCGTTGATGTGTCTGGTATGCAGTTTATGCACATAGACTACTGGTCGTCAACAATGAATTCGTTTGACGTCTTTCTCGTCAACATTCCCCCGTTGACGCAGAAAGAACAGAAGGTAACGCTAACGCCTACCTTGTCGGGTTGGAACAGTCTTGACATTCCTTTGTCGGCTTACAGCACGCTGAGTCTCAACGGCATCGGTCAACTTAAATTGGAAGGCAGACCGTCGGGTGGCGTCGTTTATCTCGACAACATTTATTTCTACAAAGCAACGGTTGCGCCAACGGCACCCGTAACGGCGGCGCCAAATCCGACGCGCTTGCCCGCCAACGTTTTGTCGTTGTTTAGCGGTGCTTACACGGATGTGGTGGGAACGGATTGGTTTCCCGATTGGGGCGGTCAATCAACCGTCGTTACCGAAGTGCCGATTGCGGGTAATCCGACTAAAAAGTACGCGTCGTTGAGCTATCAAGGCGTTCAGTTTGCGAGTGCCGTCAACGCGTCGGGCGTGGGTATGACAAACTTGCACTTTGACTTGTGGACGTCGAGCTGCACGGCCTTTGACGTGTCGTTGATTAACACGAGTCCCGCAACGGTTGAGCAAAAAGTCACGGTCAATCCCACGTTGTCGGGTTGGAACAGCTTCGACATTCCGTTGACGTCTTACAACACGATTGCGTTGAACAACATTGGTCAATTCAAACTCGAAGGCACGCCGTCTGGCACCACCATCGTCTATCTTGACAATATCTACTTTTGGAAACCCGCCGTCATTCCCGTTGAAATGACGTCTTTCAAGGCAAAAGCCAACAATAACACCACCGTTTTGACTTGGCAAACCGCTTCGGAACGCGACAACGCGGGCTTCACAATCGAACGCAGCACAAACGCTACGGACTTCACCGCTATCGGTCAAGTTAAAGGAAACGGTACCACAAGCGCCGTAAGCAATTACACATTTACGGACAATGTTCCCGCTTCGGGCAGCAATTATTACCGCTTACGCCAAACGGATACTAACGGTAAAGCGACTGTTTCATCGGTTGTTTCCGTACTTTTCGGCAAAGGTGGTTTGATTATCAAGAGCAATATCGTTCAGAATTCACTTGATATTACGGTTGGCGAAGCCGAAAAAGGACCCCTCAGTATTTTCAGCCTTTCGGGTCAATTAATCTATTCTGCAACCGTTCAAGGCAGTCAACGGATTGACGTCAGCGCGTTTGTCGCGGGTGTGTACATCATTCGCATGGCTTCGGGTGAAGCAGTTCGTTTTGTAAAACAATAACAATAAGGAGATGAAAACGTCGGCGAGGTTTAAAACCTCGCCGACGTTAATAACAATCAACGCAATAGACCAACATCAGCGCAGCTTTCTCTGCGGGATGCTATTTTTATAATCAATAACAATGTATTAAAAGTATGAAAAATTTTACACTACTTATGTTCTTCGCGCTGCTTTTTAGCGTATCCAATTCATCAGCCCAAACATTACCCATTTTTACTGAGGGGTATGCGGCGGGTGTTTCTTTTGCCGCTTTTGGCGGCTCAACCAACAACGTTACGGAAGACGCAACCGTAGCTTACACGGGTTCTACATCCTTGAAAATTGTTATGCCAGCAGGTAACTATTCAGGCGGTGCATTCGTGGCTTCAACGCCGCAAAACTTGTCTGCTTACAATGCACTTACTTTCTGGATTAAGGCAGACGGTGCGTACGGCGTTAATGTAATTGGTATTGGCAACAATAGTGTTGACAATTCGATGCAATCGGAAAAAAATGGTGCGCTTGCCGTTACAACGACTTGGACGAAAGTAGTTATTCCGATTCCAGACCCTGCTAAGTTCACCGCAGCAACGGGTTTGTTTCACTTTGCCGAAGGCGGCGAAGGTGTTTTCACTATCTGGATTGATGATATTCAGTACGAAACAGTAGCCGTTGGTACGCCTACAGCAACAATGGCAACTGAATCTATCACAAAGGCTATCGGTGGAACTTTTTCACCAAACGGCGCGACGTGTGCGTTTGGTGTCACTTCTTACAACATCATGAAATCATGGTTTAACTACACAAGCTCTAACACAGCCGTGGCTACTATGAATAATACAACGGGCATAGGTACGGCAGTCGCAGGAGGCACAACAGCGGTGACAGCCACATTAGGCGCAGTAGCCGTAACGGGTACATTAACAGTAAACGTCACAGCAGCAGCAGCAGGTCCAGTAACTGCCGCACCAACGCCAACGACAGCAGCGGGTAATGTCACGTCATTGTACAGCAATGCTTACACAAATGTTCCCGTGAACACATGGTCAGCCGTGTGGGACAATGCAGATGAGGCAGACGTAACAATCGCGGGAAATCTCACTAAGAAGTACACAAATCACTTGTTTTCGGGTATCGAATTTGTTGGAGCGAATGTGATTGATGCAACAGCAAGAACCCACTTCCATGCGGATGTTTGGACGGCTGATGCGGCGGGTGCAAATGGTTTTAAGGTTAAATTGGTCGATGTCGGCGCAAACGGCGACTTTGGCGGCGGCGATGATGCTATATCTATCGAATTGGAGTTCACGCCAACGGCAAGCGGTTGGTTTTCGGTTGACGCACCCCTCACTGCCTTCACAGGTTTAGTAACTAAAGCGCATTTGGCACAACTGCTTTTTGTGACACCCGGTGGTGGCAAAACATTTTGGGTAGATAATATTTACTTTTACACTGCAGCCGTTGCACCAACAACGCCAACGGCCGCCGCACCAACGCCAACGCGCCCGGCTGCCAACGTTATGGCTTTGTTCAGCAATACCTACCCACAACGCACAATTGACACGTGGAGAACATCTTGGAGTAATGCCACGCTTGATGATGTACAAATTGCGGGAAATGATACCAAGAAGTACACAAACATGGGCTTTTTCGGTGCGGAATTCACGGGTGCCAATTTGATTAATCCCGTTAACGCCACGCATTTGCACTTGGACGTATGGACGCCGAACGCCATTGGGGCGGGTGTTTTCAGAGTTAAATTAGTAGACTTTGGTGCTGATGGTACAGGCTTTGGCCCCGCTGATAATACTGAAGGTGAAGTCTTAAATATTCCCGCAATTGCGGCGGGTACTTGGACGGCAATAGACATTCCTTTGACTGATTTTATGTCGGCATCGCCCGCTTTAGGCAGCACGACGCATTTGGCTCAATTGATTCCTTCGGGCGGCGGTACGGTCTTTATGGACAATATCTACTTCTACGCTGCCGTCGTTTTATCGGCTGAAATGACGTCTTTTAGCGCCAAAACCGTTAACACAACAACCGTCTTAAACTGGGAAACGGTGTCGGAAAAAGACAACGCGGGCTTCACCATCGAACGCAGCACAAACGCTACAAACTTTACAACTATCGGTACCGTCAAAGGCAACGGCACGACAAACAACGTGAGCAATTATACCTTCACGGACAACGCGCCATTGACGGGTTTGAACTACTACCGTTTGCGCCAATCGGACGTTAATGGTAAAGAATCCATTTCGAAAGTTGTGTCGGTTTTGTTCGGCAAAGCGACGGGTTTGTTTATCAAAAACACATTGGTACATGACGTGCTTGATGTTACAGTTGGCGACGCCGAAAAAGGACCCCTCAGTATTTTCAACATTTCTGGTCAATTGGTTCACTCAATCAAAGCACAAGGTACACAACGCCTTGACTTGAGCCACTTGTCGGCGGGTTTATACATCATTCGCTTAGACTCGGGTGAGGCAAAGCGTTTCGTTAAAGATTAAAATAGTGATACACGCCTGATTTAAGTAAGGGCGACCGTGAAGTAAGTAAGGGCGACCGTGAAGTAAGTAAGGGCGACCGTGAAGGTCGCCCCTACAAATTAATTGAGCGTTAGACTTATGCGTAAGTAAGGGCGACCGTGAAGGTCGCCCCTACAAATTGATTGAGCGTTAGACTTATGTGTAAGGGCGACCGTGAAGGTCGCCCCTACAAATTAATTGAGCGTTAGACTTATGTGTAGGGGTGACCTTTACGGTCGCCCTTCACTTCACGGTCGCCCTCATATTAAATTACTTTTAAGGTGCATAGTAAGTGGGTGACTCGAGTTACCCGCTTACTCCACCATACTGCACCAAAACCCCTTTTTCCGATGTTCGGGATGCCGTGAAGGCGTCATATACTGAGGAGTCCCTTTTGAAACCCAAATGCAACTAAAGAAACAGTGGAGACAAGGCTCACAGCGTCTCTACCCATTGTAAATTTTTTTTTCATAATTAAAGAGTATAAATCCTTCTCCGTTGGTGGTTTGTTCGGTCAAAAACTATTTAAATTGGTCAACAATCAAAGTAGTTTAGTTACAAAAGGCTGCTACATGGAGAGGGATTTTTTTTTGTAACATTAAAATTTTGTCAATTTTTATACAACGCCTGCTTAGTCTTTTAAAATAAGTTAGCAGTCTTTTTGAATGGGTTAGCAGTCTTTTTGAATGATTTAGCAGTCGTTTTGAATAGGTTCGCAATCGTTTTAACTGCGTTTGCTGTCGTTTTGACTGTATTTGCTGTCTTTTTTAATGGATTCACAGTCGTTTTGATTGGCTTAGTAGTCGTTTTGAATGGCTTAGTAGTCGTTTGGAATGGCTTGGTAGTCGTTTTGAATGGCTTGGTAGTCGTTTTGAATGGCTTGGTAGTCGTTTTGATTGGCTTGGTAGTCGTTTTGAATGGCTTGGTAGTCTTTTTGATTGGCTTGGTAGTCGTTTGGAATGAGTCAACAGTCTTTTAGAATAAGTTAGCAGCCTCTTTGGAAAGAGTAAACTATTTATAACGTCATTAAACGCATTCGGAAAGCGTTCAAAATACACAGAGTATATGAGTGCGCGACGAATTTACCAATTCACCGCGTAATAACTTTCCAAAAGTTGTAACCTAAAAAGACAATTTGTTATGCACTCGAGTATATCTACTAAGGACGGCGAAGAAGTCTGTTCTCAGTATCTAATATTGTTTTAGTTGCCGCCATTTTTAGATGGAAAAAGGGATGAAAGAGGCCCCCTCAGTAAAAACGCTTAAATTCATCTTCATTACTGATGTTACGCAAATACGTGTTGACTCTACGAGTCAAGAGAAAAATGGTCGTTTTGCTTGTTATAAATATGTTGAACCTAACGGTTCAATTAGCGTCAAAATTGAGCGTGATTGAACCGTTAGGTTCAACATATTTATAACCGC
>JAYUKJ010000572.1:0-3469 GCA_043764555.1 Saprospiraceae bacterium | reverse complement strand
AATTATTCGAGAAATAATGAATTATTTAAGAATAAATCAACGCAGAGTAAAGGAAATAGAATTATCAAGATGGGTAGAATATTTTTTGAATGACGCCTTAAAATCTCACAAAATATTGCTAACCAACTATTTACGCATTCTAAATTCTTAATTCTTAATTTTTAATTCCATTGATTACCTTTGCCCCATGAAATTGGATATTATTTTTCAGGACGACCAAATCGTTATCGTCAATAAACCCGCTGATTTGCTCACGATTCCCGACCGTCACGACGCGACAAAACCGAGTTTGTACGGCGCGCTCAACAAATTGTTTGGAAAAGTTTACATCGTGCATCGGCTCGACCGCGAAACGTCGGGCATTCTCGTTTTTGCGTTGAATGAGGTCGCGCACCGTGATTTGTCGATGCAATTTGAGAACAAAGAAACCCGTAAAGTCTATCTCGCGCTTTTGGACGGCTCAATGCACGCCGACGAAGGCGAAATCAACAAACCGATTGCCGAACACACGTCGGTTCCTGGCCGCATGGTGGTTGCTAATCGGGGTAAAGAATCGTTGACTTTGTTCAAAGTGATTGAACGATTTAAGCATTTTACGCTCGTCGAAGCCGACATTAGAACGGGGCGAACGCACCAAATTCGCGTTCATTTTCAATCAATTAGCTATCCGCTTGCCGTTGATACGCTCTACGGTCGCCGCGACAAATTGATGGCCAGCGACATTAAAAAAGCAAAGTTCAACGTCGGTAAATTTACCGAAGAAGTACAACCTTTGATGGCGCGCACCACTTTGCACGCGTTCCGATTGCAACTCAAGCACCCCCTCAGTATGGAAACAATGGTTTTTGAAACGGAATTGCCAAAAG
The DNA here is from genome assembly GCA_043764555.1 of Saprospiraceae bacterium. Classification (GTDB taxonomy): domain Bacteria; phylum Bacteroidota; class Bacteroidia; order Chitinophagales; family Saprospiraceae; genus JAAFJT01. Next base: position 2,603 of record JAYUKJ010000572.1, on the reverse strand, counting down.
ACTTTAAGGCCGTTTTGAATCAATTGAGAAAATGGGGGCAGTAATATTGTCCCATTAGTTTTAACGTGTTTGAAAGTCATTCATTAACGTACAAAATCATTCTTTAAACCTGAAAATTATGTCAAAATCAGGCCTTTCAACTTGTTTGTTTATGCTTATTTTGGGCATGAGCAGTTCCATAAATCAGCGTAAAATCCCACCGCCTTTTACGGCAAAATTTTACGATGAGACGGGTGTTTTTTTAGGATCTTTTGGCGAAGCGGATGACAATTCGCCGATTTATGTGGCATCTTGCGAACCGCTTTTTGCCGAAAAATTAGGCGCTTGCGACGTGAAAATGACGCCGCAAGACATTATTTCAAAAGTGGGAACGGAGATTGTTTTCGACCGTTTTCAACCAATTGTGGAACTGAATACGCACGTCGGTATATGCAAATTGCCGCCGAGAAAACACCGAGCCGAAATGCGCGAAATTATCGAAAAAGTCCATTTAGACGCCGCAAATCCGCGTAAAATTGACGAAATCAACCATGAAATCGGCGGTTGTGGCTACCACAACAATGCGGGCGAATTGTTGCATTTGCAAGCTGAAAATGGCAGCCTATCACCCGATAATCGCTATCCGACAATCGAAGTTTTTAATGCCATTGACTTTTACTCAAAAGTCGATGCCGACCAACAATTGTTTTCGGACAGCGGCTCAAAACTGATTAACGAGAGACGCGTGGAATACACTTGGCACACGCATCCGCCGAAGATAAATCCGCGAAAATTTCAACAATCGCCTTCTTATCACGACTATCTTTTTGGCAACAATTACCAGTACATCAAGCAACATTTTATGGTAAGTTTGAAGTATGAGCTGGTTTATTATTACGGCTACGGCACAACGTCGCCGCATCAGGCTTGGAAAGATATAGATAATTACAAAGCGTACAATTTTAAGATGCCGTATGAGACTTTTTTCTCATTGTAATAAAAACGAGACCCCTCAGTATAAAAGCCCTTTTCAACTCAAAATTGAGTCGAAAAGGGCTTTTATACTGAGGGGTCTCGTTTTGCACTTCTAAACAATATAAAATTTTGGAATTATCGGCTTTGTGGTACAAAGGTGTTTTTTATTGAAAATAAAATACGTAAAGCGTTGAGTTTCAACATTTACGAAATCTTTAAGATTTCGTAAATGTCACGCCGTACCACAAAACCGATAATTCCGAAAAATTTTGTCTTCAATTAATTCACCATTATTCAATTCAATCCAATCCAATTCAATCCAATCTAATTGAAATCGTTTGACCGCCCGTCACCGCACCGGGCATTAGAGACTGCGTAACGACTTTTCCGTAGCCGCTAAAACTCACGCGCAAACCGCGATTTTCCAACATATATAACGCGTCTTTTAGACCCATGCCGACGACCGAAGGCACCACTTTTTTATTGGCAACGTTGCGTGGCACGACGTTTAGAGTGTCATTGCGCGCGCGCAAAAAGACCCATTCGTCTTCTTTATTGCCGTAAATCTCGTGGCGAATGCCGACATTTTGTAACATTTTGAGCATATCTGATTTGTAACCCACGTCGTCAGGCAGCAGAGCGGGTGAGGGGACAGGCTTCCCTTTATCGTTCATCGGCTCGCTCAAAGCAACGTTGCTGGCCATCATTTTGTCGGCAATTTCTCGGAAAACGGGTGCGGCAACGATACCGCCGTAAAAACCCGTTTTGGGCTTTGAAACAATCACAATGCACGAATAAATCGGGTTTTCGGCGGGAAAATAACCCGCAAATGCGCCTTGATAACCGCCTCTGTGCTGCGTTTTTTTGTCTTTCGAGTAGTTCAATTGCGCTGTCCCCGTCTTTCCTGCGAACCTATACTGAGGGGTCCGCCAATGATGCGCCGTTCCCATCGGCAGCTCCACGACGGATTCTAACAATTCACGTGCTTGTGATAGAGATTCGTCGGAAGCAATTTTTTTATTAATCACTTGCTGTTTAAACGTCTGAATCGTCGCGCCGTAACGCCGCACTTCGGTAACGAAATAAGGTTTCATCATCACACCGTTATTGGCAACTGCATTATAAAAAGTAAGCAACTGTAAAGGCGTGATAGACAACTCATAACCGACGGACATCCACGGCAAAGTCGTACCGCTCCATTGGTCATTGACATTATCGGGATGTTTAATATAAGGCGGTGCTTCTCCATCGAGTTCTACGCCCGTTGGGATGTTCAAATTAAAATTTTTCAAATGCTGAATGTAAGCACCGCGTTTGTCGTTGAAATAATTGTAAACCAACTTAGAAATCCCCACGTTCGACGAAGCGGCAAAGGCTTCTTTGACCGTAATCAGGCGTTTTGACGTCCGTTCGTGGTCTTCCAAAACCTCTTCAAAATACTGTTTTCGACCGCCTTCGATGTCAACGGTATCGCTCAAACGCACGGCTTTTTCTTCCAAAAGTGCCAACATCGACGCCAATTTGAACGTCGAACCCGGCTCAATGGCCGTTCCGACGGCGTAATTGTAGTCTTCCCACCAACCGTCTTTGGTTTTACTAACGTTAGAAATCGCTTTGATTTTACCCGTTTTCACTTCCATCACGATGGC
>JAYUKJ010000571.1:0-1025 GCA_043764555.1 Saprospiraceae bacterium | reverse complement strand
TGCAAATGCGCGCGGCGCGTTCCTGAATTTGAGTTTTGAGCATACGCAAGCGCATTTCGTTCGTGCTACTTTGGAAGGTATTTTGTTCAATTTGCAACACATTCACGCGGCAATTGAAGCAGAATTGTCCGAAACGACGGCTATTTTTGCCGACGGAGGTTTTATGCAATCACCTTTTTTAATCCAAATGCTCGCCGACATTACTAACAAACCGATTCATACGCGCACGGGCGAAGACGGCGGTAGTTTAGGCGCAATTATGATGTCTATGCACGCCATTAATTTATCAGAAAATCTTTTAGAAACAACTAAAATTTTAAAGCCAACAAAGGTTGTTTATCCTTCGGAAAATGCGGTTTTATATCGGACTTTTTTTGAAAATTATCTAACTGTAATTAGCTCAATAATCAGGTAAAAAAGTGTTTAATTATTTAGCTTTAATTGCTTTGATAATTAGGTAAAAAAGTGCTTAATTATTTAGCTTTAATTGCTTTGATAATTAGATGAAAAACGCTCAACTATTTAAGTTCAATTGGCGTACACAATAAACTTAATAATCAGCAACTTTTAATCCTAATAGAGCCTTGCTTTTTTACTAAAATTAGGGTACTTTCGTAAACTTAGTGGGTTGCAAATCTTAGTAAGCCAGAAGGAGGCTTACTAAGATGTATAAACGCAGAATTTGAGCTTAATCTTAGGAAGATTCCTTCAATCTTCCTAAGATTTTCATTTACTATATATTAATTTCATCTTACCACTAAGTTTACGAAAGTACCATAAATAATAAAACCAACGCTCAAAAATAAATCGAATAGATGTGATTAAAAAATTATTTAACACTTTTTTTTTGCAAAAAACGACCCCCTCAGTACTCGCGTCGTTTTTCAGCGTGATGAGCCGATTCGGACGGGGCGTTTTGGCATTTCTAAGGGCAAATTGCCAGAAGTTGATGGCTTTTATACGTATTTTCTAAAAAATTCAACTATTGACCGCGTTCGTAGTAAACAACAATTGTTTCGCGGTGT